>JAPLJS010000128.1 GCA_026388545.1 Deltaproteobacteria bacterium | reverse complement strand
GGGAGGTATGGAAGCTGATAAAAATAATTTATGCAGCTACAACAAACGCTTACAACCTTTTGCCAATAAGCTTCGCAAAGAGATGACCAAGGGAGAGGCATGTTTATGGAAATATGTCTTGCGGGCCAGACAAATGAAAGGGTATCAATTCCGAAGGCAAAGGCCGGTATTGGATTTCATTGCCGACTTCATGTGTAAAGAGCTTCGTTTAGTTATAGAGGTTGATGGAACCTCCCCCTACACCCCCTCCAGAGGGGGACAATGAGGAGAGTGTCCCTCCAGAGGGGGACAATGATGAAGGCGCCCCGCCAACGGGTAACAAACGCTTATATTAGTCAAAGCTCCCACGAAATCCGCTGAATATATTCATAAGAAGCATATTATCCTGACATTTATTGCTGCTTTCCTGATTGGTTTTGGTGTCGCAGCGGTGATTATTAACCTGGTGAACATGAATGAGAAGAAGTATTTGAGTGCGGAAGTGTTTCTAAAGAAATCAGACGAGACCATGCAGGAATTGCAGAAGATCGGAACCACGCTGAACGCTCTAACCGTCAAGACGGACCCCACTGTTGAAAAACCCCTGACAGACAGTAAATCTTCAATCACACCTCAAGGCAAAAATACAGCTGTCCAGGGCATGCAAAGTGATATTTCTCTCGACAGAATTAAAGTGTATATCCATTATCCCAGGGAAAAAGATGGAAAAGCAGCGGAGGTCCTTTCTGATTTTTTAAAGAGTAAAGGCTATCTCTTCGCTAATACCGAAATGGTTCACCATAGGAGCCGGGAAATACGGTATTTTCACGATGAGGATAAAGAAGCGGCGCAGCTCCTGCAAAGGCATCTGAATGATTTTATTGCCGGTTCATATGGCAAAAGAAAATTTACTATCAATATTAAAAACTGGGGACGGTATTATCCCAGCGCTTCAAAGGGATCACTCGAAGTGTGGGTGTTTTTTTAGCGAGATAAATGTTAGAAATCACAACAGCCAGCTACATGATACTCCTTATTGGGATCATGATCATATCCGGAGCATTAGGCGGTATGGCAAGCTCCCTTTTCAGAGAAGGGGATGACCAACCGTTCCTGGGTGTGATTCTTAAGCATACCTTTGTCGGGATTATCACGGCAATGACGGTGCCGTTGTTCCTGAATCTATGCTCGAGCGATCTGCTCGATGCCGCGCAAATAAAACCATTGAAACTGTTTATCCTGAGCGGTTTATGTATATTTTTTGCGCTTTTTTCAACGAGATTTCTTGAGCGAATCCATAGCAGCCGATTAAAAGGAACGGGACAGAATGAACGGGAAATCCATCCGGCAGGGGATCAATCGAATAGAGAAAATGAGCGCACGGGTCCTGCTGTTCCGAGGCAAAGCCCTGAAAAAAAGAAAATCGAAAACCAGCTTAAAATCTTGCGGGTGCTGGCCAATGAGAAGGACGTGCATCGAACTTTAAAAGACCTTGCGAGAGATGCGGAAATGTCACAAAAGGACTTTGAGGAGACACTCTCACTGCTGATGGCGAAGGGTTTGGTTGCGCAGGAGCTAAGCGGCGCTGACGAGATTCGATTTGTAGCAACGGCGCGGGGACAGCAGCAGTTAAATAAGATGTGAATATCAGTTGATATTTCCCTTTAACTCATAGGAAAGCTTTGAGAAATTTGCTCAGATTCTCAATGAACCGTGCGGTGAATGACTTCATAATAGGGTGACAAGCCATAGGACAGTTGTTCATTGACGTATTTTTTGAATTCCAGATCCGGCGGGATGTCCCCAAGACGGTTATAAGTATTTTCCGTGACCAGTGTCTGGTATCCACCCCGCGAAATTTCCTGCAAGTGGAATGCGATGTTAATAACACTGCCGATGGCTGTGTACTCCATCCTTTTTTCTGATCCGATATTTCCAACAATCGCTTCCCCGGTATTGATGCCGATTCCCATGTCCAACACACCCTGGCCACGGGCCTGACGCCGGGCATTAATAGCTCGCATCTGTTCCTGCATTTTTAACGCCGCGTTGATAGCGCGGTTGGCATGATCGGGTTGATCCAGCGGTGCGCCGAAGAAGGCCATCAGGCCGTCACCTAAAAACTTGTCCAGAGTTCCCTGGTACTGAAATATAACATCCACCAGTTCCTTGAAAATTTCGTTCAGGAACTCAACGACCACTTCGGGATTGTGGTGTTCGGCAAACCCGCTGAAGTTGCGCAGATCGGCAAAAAGAATACTTACTTCTCTGCGTTGCCCGCCCAAATGGACGCCTGGTGCGGTGTGGAGAATTTCGTTGACGATCTGCGGCGAAAAGTAACGTTCGTAACTTGCCCGGATACACTCCTGGCGTTTAATATTCTCGTGAAGACGGGCTTTGTCGATGGAGATTGCCGCGTGGTCGGCAAAGATGGACAGAAGATTGAGATCATCCTGGTTAAAGGGGTTTCCGTCGCGTCGGTTAATTACCTCTATTACCCCGATTATCTGATCTTTTAGTTTAAGCGGTAGACAGATGATGGCACGTGTTTTAAATCCTGTTCTCTTGTCAACATCCGGATTGAAACGGGGATCCTGTGCCACATCGTTTATGATGAGCGGCTCCCCATGCCGGGCAACCCAACCGGCCACACCCGCATCTAACTTCAAGGTTATCTGCTTCACTTGCTGACCTTTGTCCCCCAGAGCCAGGCGAAAGACAAGCTCCTGCGTGTCCAGATTCAGAAGCAGTACAGAACTCGCCTCAGCTTTCATAATATCTGTGGCGAGGTCCATGATAATCTTGAGAAGCGGGTCAATTTCCAATACAGAGTTTATATTTTTTGTCACCTCGGAAATGGAATGGAGCTCTGAAATCTTGCGATCGGCGATTTCGAAGAGGTTGAAATTTTCAAGCACAATTGCCAGATTGTTAGCCAAAACCTTGGCAACTTCAAGATCTTCCTCGGTAAACGGGTACTCCTTATGCCGGTTGATCAGTTCCAGCGCGCCCAGGGTCTTTTCCTTGATGCGTAGAGGCACACAGAGGATGTCGGTGGTCTTGTAATCAATCTTTAAACTCAGATCCCTGTACCAGCGAAGATCTTTCGTAACATCATTGACAAGAAGGAGTTGCCCGGTTTCAACGACCCACCCGGCGATTCCCTCACCGGGCTTGAGTTGAAATTGTCTGATTGCATCAGCCTTCGGCCCGTGTGCAACCCGAAAGGACAGGTTTCCCGTATTGCGATCGGTGAGGATAAGTGAACCGGATTCCACCTGCATCATCTGAAGAACGAGTTCCATCATAAGGTTCAAAAGACGATCCATATCGACAGGCAAAACGGAAAGCTCACTGATCTGTTTCAGCAGGGTTAATTGAAAATCCCGGAGCGCCAGTTTGCTCTCAGCAGAGGATAGATTTTTCAGACGCTTAACCATGATTAATTAAGATTCTTCTCCCATTTAGTTGCAAAAAGGATTCAAGGATTCAAGTATTCAAGTGTTTGTTTTCCAATGATTTTATAAGGTCTTTCATGGTTCCCCGCCTTCGCGGGGACAAGTTTCATGATTCGTGGCGCCCCTCATGGGGGCATGGGGATTACTATAGAAACAAGACGCCTGCGTGTCAAGGAAAAGTAGAAAAATAGGGACAGTGCATTTATTTCTGCATATCCCATTGATTTAGCGTCATATTCAGTAAAATAAATGGGCTCTGCTGTCCCTATTTTAAGTCCACATTTCTCCGATGGTATGATATATACTATCAGGTTGTTCCTATGGTATTCCAAATAATAAGCAAATTTACGTGCAGGTTATTCCATAAGAAAAGCACCGCATTTTTTGGGGTCATTATTTTTGCTATATGTACAATAACGCTCATAGCGGGACTCTGGCCTTTTGAATTTCACCCTGTAAATAAGGTTGCGTGGCTCGGCGACAGGAATGGCGTCAATTTCTACGGCCAGTCCATGATCGTGAGCCCCATCCTCTGGGATGATCCACAGAAATCGCCGTTTCAAAACAAATCAATCACCATAGAACTCTGGGTGCACCCCCCGGCTAAACTCAGCGATGTCGGTATTGGCCGAATAGTATCTCTCTATGATGGACAAGAACCGGACCTTTTATTTTTAGGTCAGTGGAAATCTCATCTGGTTATTTGGAGCAGAATACAAATTATTCAGAACAAATTTCAAAAACCGGTCAAACGCAGAGACTACGGAGAAATCGGCCTCCGCGACGCCCTTTCCAAAGACAACGATCAATTTCTGACGATCACATCGGGGGCGGGAGGAACGTCAATTTATTTGAATGGAAAGCTTGTTCGAGCTAACCCCGGTTACAATGTGCTTTCCGGATTTGCAGGAATTCCATTTCGATTAATGCTCGGCAACTCACCGACCGGTGAAGGTTACTGGACCGGATATTTATCAGGCCTTGCCATTTATAATCAGACGTTAACGTCTTCCCGGGTGTTGAAGAGTTACCGGGAATGGATGGATAAAGGATATCCTTCAACACCAAGAGAAAATGGGTGTACAGCGTTGTATCTGTTCAATGAACGAAAGGGAGCAATTGTAAATAATCACATGGATACCGGCAACCAACTTTTAATCCCTGAGGTATTTACGCCTTTTCGACGGATCGTATTGTCGCCCCCATGGCATGATTTCCGTTGGGATAGATCGTCTCTGCAGGATATCACGATTAATATTATCTGGTTTATACCCTTCGGTTTCTTCGGTGCTGCTTTCCTGGGCAAAATGAAACAGTTCAGGAAAAGTACCCTATATCTGACGACAGCCATGATCGGTTTAGGGCTCAGCCTTGCGATTGAACTCCTGCAGGTGTATATCCCCACGCGGCATTCCCAGCTCACAGATGTGATATGTAATTTAACAGGAATCATCATGGGACTGGTTCTTTTCCACAAAATGGTTTTCCCCTCTTCCGAAGATACTCACGGATCAAGACATTGCGAGGAGCCTTAACTCCGCCGGCCGTTAAAGGAAAGGGCTTCGCATACAATTACTAAAAGATATTATTGACAACTAAGCGGTAGTTGGGCATATTTACTTTATGCCAACTATCTTGAGAAATTGAAAAGCTAATTTTTGAGCATAATAAATTCCTGAAGGATAAGTATTATGAATATTTTGGCAATTGAAAAAGAAATAACTGAGCCAGCAGCTATTCGCGCATGGGTTGAAAAAAGAATGATTTATATTGAATTAACAGATGGGCGTATCATCGGTTTTCCCGCAAATCGATTCAAAATATTAGCGAATGCTTCTGAAGAAAAACTAAAAGAAGTAACCATTCGATTAAATGGCTTTGCGCTTCGCTGGGAGTCGCTTGATGAAGATATTACAGTCCCTGGTATAGTAGCCGGCAACTTTCAGCTGCCCTTATCTAATGATAATCTGCCGGTAGGGCAAGTGTATAAGAAAGGTGTATAATTTATCTAACCCGTTTAAACTCCCCCTTTTCTAAAGGGGGAGTGAGGGGGATTTTTCAAAGGAAACTCTATGGCCAATTTCAAAAACAGAAAAAAGAGGGTGTTAGTTGTTGATGATGAGGAAAACATACGGGAAATCCTTACAGAGTATCTCAACGACATTGGTTATAGGGTGACATGCGCCGTAAACGGTCAGGAGGCCCTGCAGATATACAGTGGAGGGCATTTCGATATCATACTGTCGGATCTCGTTATGCGGCCGATGGATGGAATGGAGCTGCTCAATGAAATCAGGAAAGTAGATCCGGACGCAATATTCATCATGATTACCGGCCATCCCTCCGTAGAATCTGCCATGGAAGCTATTAAGAAAGGGGCCAGGGATTATATCACGAAGCCCTTCAACATTGATGAAATCAGAATGAAGATTGAAAGAGCCCTTCTTGAGCGGAGCCTGCGAGGGAGATTGAAGAATATCAAGGGGGCCGTCTGGGCTCTCCTGATTTCCATCCCCGTGTGGCTGGTTCTCGGCATCATACTGGCGAAAGCACTCAAATAGTTAATATTTCACTTGCACCTTGCACCTTGCACCTTGCACTTTGCCCCTTTAACCTCGCACCTATTTTTTATCCTTGCCCCTTGAACCTATTTTTTCATTCCTTGAACCTCGTCTTTTATTCTCTTCACATGACCGCGGCCCAATCCTTTTACCTCACAGCCAAGCTCAAAAAATCGCCTGATCCTGGCGTCATCTAAGATCCCAAAACAATCCACCACAGCCGCTGGCCGCCCCGTCATTTCTACAATACTGTCCGGTGTTAAACGCAGATATGCCTCGTGCCGTACCGCGAGCACAACGGCGTCTGCCTTGTTCAGAGTATCAGAAATATCCTCATCGATGCGCAGTTCGGTAAGCCTTTCCTGGTTGCGGAAGAAGCGGGATTTCGAATGACCGGGCGCCGGATAACTTTCCTGCTTTTCAAACTCCCACCAGTGTTTCACGTAGGGATCATGAACCGCAACATCGGCCCCCATCTCTGTCAGCTTGCGGACCAGGATTTCGGATCCACTGTAGCGGGTATCCCCAACATCCTCCCGGTAAGACGCCCCGAGAACGGCAATCTTGCAGGCAGCCACGATCTTTCCCATATTCCGCAATGCGTCCCTCACCAGTTGCACGGCATGAAGTGACCTTGTATCGTTTATATTGATAGCTGCCGGTGTTATTTTAAAAATGTCGTCTTCAAAGCCCATCAGGGTGTGGTAGGACCATACGCCAAGACCGCCATCCTTGGGAAGGCAGTAGCCCCCGATCCCCGGTCCCGGAAAGATGATATTCGAGTGGGTGGGTCGCACGCGGATGGCTTCCAGCACCTTGATAAGATCCACCCCATTCCTTTCCGCGAAAATACTCCACTCGTGGAGATACGCCAGGATCGTGGCGCGATAGGAATTCTCCACGATCTTGCAGGTTTCACTCTCAATCGGCCTGTCTAAAACCGTGAGGGGATACTTTTCAACATTCAACACATCGGACAGGAATGCCGTGACGCGTTTCCGCGCTTCTTCATTGATACCGCTGCAGACCCTCCAGAAATCCCGTATCGAGGACACATAGTGTCGTCCAGGCATGACCCGTTCAAAGGAATGAGCCAGGAGGGGGTCACGATCAAGGATTCCCCGCTTTTCAAAGGCCTTTTTCATGATAGGGTAAGCAATATATTCCGTTGTACCCGGGGGGACCGTTGTTTCAATGAGAACCATGCAATCCGGTTGTATTCTTTCGCCGATAACTCTGAGGCTATCCTCGAGGGCGGCAATATCCGCCTCCCCGCATCGCATATCGCCTAAGGTTTCTTTGTTGTAATCGCACTGAACATCAACTACCACGACATCGGCAAGGGAAAGGACGTCATAAGTGAAAGTAGCCACTAACGTCTTCTTTTCATTCACGCAACGATGAATTAACGGGGCAACTTCCGGATCTTCCGATTCTACGGGTGCAAAACCACGGTTAATATAAGGAATCTTCCAGAAGGATCGCGTTGAAGGACGCTGCATCCCGATGACAAACTTTGAAGGTTTTCCCGTAGAACGATCAACGGTATCGGCGACAACGCCTGCCATGACTGCTCCCACAAATCCCAATCCCATTACGACAACAACTTCGCGCCCAACTGCTTTTTGTTCCTGGGCAAGCTTACTGAGGCGTTCGAATTCCATCTTATAGTCCTGTTCCCGGGGAAGGGGAAACGATTCACCATTGGGAGAGATGGAAACTAATTGTTCTTGTTGCGTCATTATAAATTCCTTTCATAGGTCATAGGTTAATCCCCACTTTGATAAAGGGGGGTGAGGGGGGATTTATTTACTTTCATAAAATCTCAGCGGGGTAACTACAACAAAATCATTGCATTGTAAAGCGAGACTTTTGCCATCAAGGCTCCAGCAGAAGTACGTCAACAGCAAGTTGTTCAGCGGCCGTAACGCTCTTCCTGTCTACCCTGGATAACGGTCTCGCTCAAGGGGCTGCTCCGGGTCTTGATAGATAATCGGAAATCACGCAGGCTGGGTAGCCGTCTTCCCGTTCCTGAAGGAGGAACAAGCCGGGCCACCTCCTTACCCCTGCGCAAGAGAATAACTTCGGCGCCTTCCTCCACGCGATCCAGAAGCGAACTGAGCCTATTTCTGGCTTCTTTGACGTTTATTTCCATATCATTTACCCCCATTCATTCTGAAGTGTACACTTAATTGCTGTATGCCTCCACACTTTTTTGTGCAAAAGCATGGAGGCATGGGGGGGAATTCCGGGGGAATTTCCCGCCCCTTGAACCTTATTCCTTGTCCATTATGTCATTTCGACCGCGTCTATGTGTCATTTCGACCCAAGGGAAAAATCTTTTTCATTTAAAGAAGATAGGGGATTTCGACGAAGGGGTGTTTCTGCGGATTGAAGTCTTTGGTGTTGCGGGTGCACAACTTGACGCCGTGGAGTATGGCAATGGCGGCCTGAAAGGCGTCGGGCAGCTTCCATCCGTACTGCCGCCGGAGCGCGGCGGCTTTCTCGGCCACGGCGGCATCGATCCCCAGTATCTCGAAACTGCTGAGCAGAGGCACGGCCTTCCGCTCCCCGTCCTTATCCAGACCCGTCAGAATCTCGGCATAGCTGATCACCGAGATGGCCGTCTTCGCCGGATCTAGCGCAAGAAGAAATTCAGTCGCCCGTGGGACGCCGTTGAGGTGGTCGATGAGGATGACGGAATCGAGCAATTTCTCTAACATGAAGGTTTTTCCCACTCCGAGCGGATCTCTTCCTGGTAGCGCAGGGCGTCGCCCCGATTCCAGATTCCCCCGGTGTTCTGCACGAGTTTCCGATATGAGGTATCACCTTCCGCCGCCTTCAGGCAGGCGATGCCCCTGCGGATGGCCTCCGCCAGGGAAACTCCGTGGAGCCCGCTGTATGCGGCCAGCCATCTTTTTTCCTGTTCCGAAATCGTAATGATGGTTCTCGTACTCTTCATTTCGTGACCTCGTCGTAAATTCTTGTCATGTCATACAGCCATAATATGATTTTATCAGGCCATGTGATATATGTCAATATATATCGTTTAATGATTCGATGTCAGGGCACTGTCCCGTTTTTTTCAGCTTTCCCCTCGTCCCTTTCCCCTTGAACCTATGATTTGCGCACCTGCTTCATTATTCCCAATGTAATTGCAAATACAGATTTAAAATCGCTCTTTGAAAAAGGAGGATTAGGGGTGATTTCAGGGACAGAAAAAGGTTATTATGAAAATTTTCTAGGTTATTGATTATTTGGAGCCAAAAAGGTCGTTAAGAAATGCTTCTTTATTCAAAGAATTTTGCCAAAGTCGATGGCGCTTAATGCTTTCAAACCTCTTTTCTTTAGAGAGATTAATAAATCTTACAGTATCTACAGGACCTAACTCTTTGATCAGTACCTCAACACCTTTTTTTACAACAGTATCTTCATCCATCATTAATATTACCCTTTCACCTTGTCACTTGCCCCTATATTTTTTGTCCCTTGAACCTTTTTCGGTATTTGATATGGGGAATTACTTTAACGAGGAATTTAAGGCTTACGCTATCGTGGGCACAACGTGTTATTTTTCCTTCAGGATCTCTTCCAACCTTGCAATTAGTGGTGGCATATCCTCCCGAAGGATTGTCCAAAGAATGTCAAAATTTACGCTATCGTAGCCGTGTATCAGACGGTTACGGAGATCCGCGATATCGCGCCATGGAATCTCCGGGTGCTGCTGCCGGAAATCATCGTGCACTCGTGCGGCCGCCTCGCCCACAATCTCCAGCAGACGCGTCAACGCCAGGTTCAGTTGCCGGTTATTGTCAAGGTCGGTGCGGCAAAGCCCGACGGTCATCTCTACGGCCTCACGGGCATTGTCCAACATATGCCGAACGCGGACAAGTAAATCATGCCGCGTCATAAAACACCTCTGCTTCGGTCAATACCTTATCCCGATAGTATTGGCTTAGGTCCTGTGGGGTGTTCATGTCCACCTTCCGCCCCAAAATCTGCGACAATTCGCGCTGCATGCGGAAAAACGACAGACCAGGAACATACTCTGGATAGAACTCCACCAGGACATCAACATCACTGTCAGGTTGGAAATCTTCTCTCAACACCGAGCCGAACAATGCAAGCTTACGAATGCGGTTCTGGAGACAGAACTGTGCGATTCGATCCCTCGGTATAGTGATCTTTGCATTCATGGCATGACCTACTCAATAATCCTCAGAGACCCTTGAAAAACACACTCCTCACGTCATTCCGGCGGAAGCCGGAATCCAGAACTATGCGAAATGAATGGATTCTGCATCAAGTGCGGAATGACGAAAGAGGGTTGCATTGCAGTTGTGCAAAGCTCTCCATTTAAGATCAACGTTACTGATAATTCTATCCACAATAGTAATCGGAGTCAAGAAGTTCTTCAGAGCCCCTTGAACCTCGCCCCTCGCCCCTATCCCCTTGCTCTACAGTTCCAGAGCAGGGATAAATCCCCGTATATCCTTGAACTCTTGCGTAATAATGTATTGCTCTTGTAAGCCCAGTGATTTACTCAGCGATGTAAGCCGTCGGTAATCATCTTCTGTACCCGTTCTTTTTACTTCGAGGCCAACTGTACGGTCGGCAAGAATAAAATCTATTTCCCGTCCGGAGCGTCTTTGGTAATATTGGATTTTGCCGTATTTCCTCAAATTAAGATAGACTGCGTTTTCCAGAAGAGCGCCATTGCTGACTCGGCCGAAGTGGCGGAGAAACCCGTTATCACACAGATAGACTTTCTTCGTGCCGCTGACTTCCCTGTCGGGATTGCGGGTAAAGGGCGTCAGAAGGTTAATAAAGTACGTTCCCTCCAGAAAGGCGAGATATGCATAAACGGTTTCACGCGAGATGCCAACTTCGGATGCAAGCTTCGATATGTCCAGTTTGGAGCCCGTTCTCTGTAATAGCAGCAGTAACAGATCGCGAAAGTGTCTGATCTGTTTGAAATCCGATATCAGTCGGACGTCTTTTTCAAAATAGGATTTGAATATATCGTTCAGTTGGGCGATCTTATCGTGGCGATCTTCGGTCAGAACAACCTGCGGAAATCCTCCGTATTCCAGATATTCTTCATAGAGTTTCCTGGTTTTCTCAAAGGTAACGGGATTCTTATAGTTGTCCTTGTCGGTTAATGATTCATGAAATTCCTTTGCGTGATTCTTGAAAATAAGAAATTCTTCAAAATCAAGGGGATAAAGATCAAAAATGATTTTTCTCCCAGCCAGACTTTCCGGAAAAAGGTTTTTAAGATAAAAGCTGCTTGAGCCGGTAAGAAAAAATTTCACGTTATAGTGGTCTTGCAGGTACTTGACGGCTTTGACAATGGCGGGCATTGCCTGGATTTCATCAAGAAAAATATATGATTTTTCTCTATTTGATATGCCATAGACCTGAAGATTTGCCCAGATGTTGTTGTAGTCCTTCTCTTCAAATATCCGCTGGTCAATGGGATTTTCGATGTCAATGAACACCTTGTTTTTGCCAGGGATCTCATCGAATATCATTTGGAGCGCCGTCGTTTTGCCTACACGACGCATACCGGTTACTACAACAATCTCCGGCGTATCGATACGATTTTTCAGTTGCTTATGAATTATCCGCTCATATTGCATGTATACATCTTACATATTTATTATAATTGTGTCAAGCAATAGCTATCATATTTCGCTGCCCCCTTGTCTCTTGAACCTTGAACCTATCCCCTTGCCCCTATATTCTGTGGATGAGAGGCGCCTGATGGCGGCGGCGCGCTATGTGGAGCTGAATCCTGTGCGTGCCGGTATGGTGGACCATGCATGGGAGTACCCCTGGTCGAGTGCAGGTTTTCACTCGGGCGTGTGCGCTGTTGATCCACTGGTGAAGGAGAAGACACTGCCGACGTTGGCAGGAAACTGGCGGGAATTTCTCAGCGGCGGTGATGACAAAGAGGTGGATACTCTCCGTATGGCTACAAGAACGGGACGACCTGCGGGTGATGAGGTTTTTATTACTGCACTTTCGAAGATAGCGGGAAAGAATGTAATGTGTGGCAAGCCGGGGAGGCCGCGGAAGAAACAGAAATGATAAATGGTATTATGTCACCGGATTTCCTCCTTGTTCCTTGCACATTGTTCCTTGACAATTAGGGCTGATTTCTATAGCCTCCAATTAGGAGTTATGGCTACATATGAAAAAAAAGCAGAATAAAGCGATAGAAGAATATACGAAACTTTTGAAGAAGCTGTATGGTACGGTTGTCTTGAAGGCTGTAGTGTTTGGATCCGTTGCACGAGGAGAAAACGACAAAGATTCCGATGTAGATATCCTCATCGTTATCTCAGACAAATATGCGAAATTGAAAGACGAGATAGGTATGTCTGCCTATGAGATTGCATTGAAAAACAACGTGGTGTTCTCACCAATTGTGATGGATGAAAGCACCTACGAATGGTACCGAATCAACAAAGACCCCTTCTATAAGAACATCCGCAGAGATGGAATCGAGATTTGGACGAAAAAACCAGAGAGCTTATTAAAGTCCGCAGCCGTACTGCTCACAAAAAAACTGGAGCGATCAAAGCATGCCGGGGTGGAAGCGGCATTCAACCAGCATTTCATTAAAACCAGAATTCTCGAAATAGAATATGGGAAGATATTCAATTATGTAAGACAAAAAAGGGAAGAAAGCGATTATACTGCAAAAGTTATGATCGAAAAGGAAACAGCAGAGAAGATAGTGAAAGATTCAAAGAGATTCATACGACGGATGAAAAAATACCTCATAACCATTAATGATGCCCAATAGTAGAAGTCACCGAGCGATAATGCAAAATCCCTTTTTAGCTTGAACTTTTTCCCTTGAACCTTTATCCTCGCCCCTTGAACCTATCCCCTTGCCCCTATATTCTGTCCCTTGATCCTTTGTATTTTCTGACTTCCTCAGAAAAAACAATATCGGCGCCATCAATAGTAACGCCACAATAGAAAACGGAATCCCTCCCTCTCCGTGAAGCGAACTTTGGAGAATTCTCGGGTCAACGTAAGTCCTCAATAATGTCAGGGTAGTAATTCGAATTCCATTCTTAAACATGGGATATTCCGGGGCGATTCAGTAAGGTATTATGTCCTCGGATTTCACCTGTCTTAAATACATTTCTTTATTGTAATTTAAACGGAAATCTGCTTGAATACGATACGTTATAATAAAGAATATGGAAAATAAATATCTTACTGAATTAAAAGAATTATTACAGAATCTTGCGAAAAACAGGAACATCGGGATATACCTGTATGGGTCTCGTGCCCGTGGAGATAATTTCGCGTCTTCCGATGTCGATATTGGTATATTACCCAATGATCAAATAGACGCCGTAGAAATAGCCTTCTGGCGGGAAATAATAGAGAATTCGAATATTCCCTACCATATAGAACTCGTCAATTTAAATGAAGTATCAGATGATTTTAAAAAAGAAATAATGAAGGATGCCGTTGCATGGAACGTTTAAGATTAAAGCATAAGGATGCAATGCGTGCTTTGACTACTCTTGAAGAAATAGCGAAAGAACCGTTTTCAATGATTGTCAGAGATGCAACAATCCAGAGATTTGAATACACATTTGAGGCCCTGTGGAAATTTGTTAAAGAATATCTTAAGGAACACGAAGGTATTCATGTCAATTCACCAAAAGCCTGTTTCCGGTCATTACTGTCAACCGGATTACTGACAGAGGAAGAGACTAATAAATGCCTGGAAATGACCGATCGAAGAAACGATACATCACATACCTACAAAGAAGCGGTAGCAGAGATTATCTTTGGAAGAATCAATGACGATTATGTGATGCTCATAAAAGAAGTTTTAAGAAAATTATCACTCCATCTTCACATTATAGAGAAATGATGGGTGATATTCCGGGGATATTCCTGGGACATCCGGGATGGTCAAGGGAAATCTCCGTTTTCCCCTTGACATTTCTTATCATGGATGTCCCCGTATTTCCCTTCAGTGTCCTTATACAAAGATTTTAAATTGGACATTAAGATATTTGAGACTATGCACGGACGTTTTTTTTCGATTCAATACTTTTAAGAATTCCCCCTTTTTTTAAAGGGGGGATGAACTTCTTGAAATGCCAAGTCCCCCTTTTTTAAAAGGGGAATAACATCAAGTCCCCTTTCGTAAAAGGGGATTGCCCAAACTCCAGGTCCCCCTTTCGTAAAGGGGGATTGCCCAAACTCCAGGTCCCCCTTTCGTAAAGGGGGATTGAGGGGGATTTTTTATGCTGCCCTTCAAGAAGAAACTCAAACCATTCGCCCGGAATTTAAGAAGCAACATGACCGATGCCGAACAGCTTATCTGGTCGAAGATCAGGAGGAAGCAGATAGGCGATTTACAATTCTACCGGCAGAAAAATATCGGTCATTACATCGTGGACTTTTACTGCCCAAAGGGAAAACTCATCGTGGAGATAGGTGGTGGGCAACATTATGAGAATGATGGGATGAAGAAAGATCGGGCAAGGGATCGATATCTTCAGATGCTTGGATTTGCCGTGCTGCGCTTTTCCGACATAGACGTGCTCAAAAACATTGATGGAGTAGTTGAAAGAATCCATGAACATTTAAAATCCCCCCTGACCCCCCTTTAGAAAAGGGGGGAACTGGGGATCAACCTTTAGAAAAGGGGGGGAATTTGAAATGTCCAAACTCCAGACCCCGTAGCTTGCTACGGGGTAGTTCATTTGTCTTGACACATTGACACACAAGAGTGCCTTCTCCTATACTGCACATACAAATAGGAAAGCCTCATATAGCTGAAACCCAATACTTACAATATGAACAGAAAGTAATGCAGGGGGGAAAATAATGAGTGTATATAAGTTTTCAGTTGTAATCGAAAGGGATAGCGATGGATATTTTGCCCTTTGCCCTGAACTTCAGGGTTGCTACACACAGGGAGATACGTATGAAGAGATTTTAGAAAGTATAAAGGATGCTATTCGATTTCACATAGAAGACAGAATTGAAAGCGGTGAAGAAATTCCGCAAGCAGAATCGATAACTCTCACCATGCTGGAAAGATTCTCCACCCAAAAGTCTTAGCAAGCATTATCAGAGATGCTAATTTAACAGTGGAAAAATTTAAATATCTCTTAAAATGAGCCTCCCGCATTACCAAGAAAAAGAAATGATAAATGGTATTATGTCACCCGATTTCGCTATTTCTCTTTCGCTCATGGATTCTTTAAAACGTCATGGGTGCCGGGGATTGGATAAAAGCAGACCTAACTGCTTATCGGTCTGCATTTGTATCTCCTGTGGAAGTGTGTGGTAGTCCCGGACAAAGTTTTTAGTGAAGAGCAGCTTCATCGTTCGGCTTTTTTCAAGGCATTGAGGCTGTCTGCAAGGTTATCAAAAGGACCGACCACATCCCCCCTGGCGATGTCTCTGTCGGCTTGAACCTCACCCTTCTGCCACTCTTCGGTATAAAAGTATGCCTGGTCTGGGTGTACCAGCTTCACGGGCTTTAAAATCAGCTCGCCGTTCTGTATTTCACCTTCCAGGAAATCCCCGATGGCGATTTTCAAATCCTTGCGTAAGCTGTTTGGAATCGTGATCTGGTAATTCTGTTTTACTTTAACGAGGGACATTTTACACACCTCTCCTGTTTTAGTGTATTATATAATTTATAAATATTTAAAATTTGCTATTTTATAATAGTGAACGCACCACGATTGTCAAGTGAAAAAAACAGTGGAAGAGGGGACAGATTTACTCACGCTTTGTGCAGGAGGATGATGTATCAAGGGACTATCTTGTCCAGTTGGTCAATGGCGTCAAAATGCCTGTCCCGTGTAAAGAGCGTTCCGCCGACGTTCATACAGGATGCGGCAATCCATACGTCATTGATGGGGATTTTTGTTCCTTTTTTGATGAGAGACAACATGATGGTGGCGTATTTCCGGGCCACCTCGTCATTGACATCGATAATGTTGACGTGCAAATGCGTAATAAATTGATGCAGTTTCCCTTCGTTGAGTTGCTTCTTACCCCCCTTCATAAAGCCATAATGCAACTCTCCGAGGACGACAGAGGGGATAAATAGCTGTGTGCCATGGATCGCCATCATCTCTACGACATCCGGTAAGCCCTGGGCATAATCCGTGTAGATGTTTGTATCGAGAACGAGCCTCATTTCCAATCTTCCTCATTGACCTTCTCGAAAACATCCAGAGAGCGCCGTAATTCATCTGCTTCATCAGAGGTAAGCCAACCTGCGAAACTTCGGATGAATTGTTCGCGATCCCCGGACAGACCCAATTTATCATCAATGGCTTCCAGGATAAACTTCGTTTTTGTCTTGCCTGATAGTTTCGCCTGTTCCTTTATTATCTTTTCCTTGTCCGACGCTATCCTTAGACTAATGGGCATAGATACACCTCCTGTATCTCACTTTCGAAAAATGTATCTCATTTATGAATTTTATGCAAGAAAATTCTTCAGGCGACTTCCAAGGCATGAGGGTTTATAATAATGGTAATTCCGGGGACGCAATACTATTTTAAGGAATATAACGGTCAGGAAATTGTATTACGTTCCCGGATTTCCTGATGACTACGTCCCTGATGACTGATAATAGCCTGGCTAATATTGATTGACATTCCAATAAAGACATGTTAATCAGGATTGCAGTTTGAAATCTTTTCGTTTCCGCCCTGAGTACATTCGAAGAAAAGCGCCGCCGGGAAGCCCCGGAATGAAAACAAGAGTCTTTTTCAGGAATTCAGAGGTTTCCGATGATAAGTATTGAAGTTAAACAGAGAATACGCCACATGAATCCGTGGTTGGAGCAGCCTCAGCGGGCAGAGGAATACATCGGACGATTCTTGCCATCGCCCTACGTTCCCCGGAAAGTGGACATGCCCTCCATCGTGACAAACCGGGCTTTTCTGGTTGTCGGCCCCCGTCAGGCAGGCAAATCCACGTTTGTCTGGAATACGCTGAAGCCATTGGCCCCGCACATCCTTTTCCTCAATATGGAGGATCCCCTGCTACGGGTCGGCTGTGCCTCCGCCGTTGAATTCACTGCCCATATTCGTGAAACCTACCCCTTTATAAAAGCCGTTTTTATTGATGAAGTGCAACACATGGCAGAAGCAGGCCTCTTTGTGAAGGGCCTGGTTGATGCCAGATTGGACATGTCGCTCTGGATTACCGGTTCGTCATCCTTTCACCTGAGAAGCAAAACAAGGGAATCCCTGGCAGGCAGGGCCACAAGGAGAAAGCTGCTTCCCTTTAGTATGGGAGAACTGCTGAGTTATCGGCAACCCGCGAGTGACATTTCACGGCGATACGAGTCAGAGCAGATACTTAACCATCAGCTCATTTACGGCAGCTACCCCGCTGTGTACCTGATCCAGGAACCCGGCGAGAAAATTAACCTTCTCAATGATCTGGTTGAATCCCTTATCCTGCGGGACGCGTCAGACCTGTTTCGCATCAAGCGGATCGATGCCTTTCGAAGATTGCTGACCCTTCTGGCAGGACAGATTGGCCAGATTGTGAATCTGTCGGAACTTGCGGCCATCTGCGGAGTAGATGTGGGGAGTATCGGGAATTACATTGAAATCATGGAGGAAAGCCATATCATCAAAGTCCTTTCACCCTTCGCCGGCGGCAGGCGCCGGGAAATAACACGGGCTCCGAAAGTATTTTTCATTGACAACGGTATTCGAAACCAACTGCTGAATCTTTTTTCACCTGCAAGTCCAATGAGAGCGGACCGGGGAGCGCTTTTCGAAAACTGGGCTTTCACGGAAATCTCCAAGGCCGTCCCGATCACAGCGGACATAAAATTCTGGCGTAGCAAAGGGGGCGCGGAGATTGACTTCGTCATTGAAAACGCTGGTAAAATAGTGGCGGTGGAGGTTAAAAGCACGGCTTTGCGCCACCCGAAACTCGGCAGATCTGCAAGAAGTTTCATCGACGCCTACAGGCCGGAGCGGTTTGCCCTTTTGAATCTGACACTGGACGAAGAAATGGACATCGAAGGGTGCAGGGTAAATTTTCTCACACCCTGCCATTTTATCCAATGGCTCACCGGATAGTATGAGATATGGGATATTCCGGGGATGTCATGCACTTATCTTTCTCTCCGGATTTCCAAACGCGTTATATTATAATAGTCGCGTGAATTCGTTAATACTCAAATCACAGTCATGGAGAATCTTACTCATCAAACCGCTGCCGATGGTTTCGCCTGCAATGATACTTCCTGTCATTATGCCCGACACAATCAGGAAACCAGAATGTTTTACTTGCCCCTTGCCCCTTTAACCTTGAACCTACATTCTGTCCGTAGGACAGGCGTCTCCCCTGTTTCACCTGCTTCATCATTCCCAATATGGGACCTTTGAAAAACACACTCCTCACGTCATTCCGGCGGAATCCGGAATCCATAAGGTCTCGAAAAGACCGCGAATATCGTTATGTGCCAGTTCATGGAGACCCAATTAGCCGGGATACCAAAATGCCACTGTGGCATTTGAGATCTGATACCGCAAATGGATGTCTGGTCGCCTGATCACCTGTTCGACAGGCTGACCCATTGGAAAGAACAAAAAGATTGGACGGCTGAAAGGGCGTTACAAAAAGCCACCGGTGGCATCCGGAAAGCTCAAGGGAAATCTCCGTTTTCCTCTTGACATTTCTTATCATGGATGTCTCCGATTTAATATTGTACAGCATATACACAAATGTCTTGACATTTATGCTCATCTATGCACAATTGTCAGCATGGAAAGAATGGTAGGTACTTATATATTTGATCCCCGAATGACTGCGGGAAAGATGATTTTTTTGACAGGTCCGAGGCAGGTTGGTAAAACCACGTTCGCCCAGATGTGGTTGAAATCTTCCGGCACAAAGGAGACCTACTTTAATTGGGACGATCCGTCAGTTCTCTTGGAGTATAAGAGAAATCCGTTATGGTTTAAGAATATCGTGGAGGAAAGATTCAATAAAGATCCCGTTCCGATGGTCTTTGATGAGATTCATAAAAATAAGCACTGGCGAAACATTCTAAAAGGTTTTTTTGATACCAACAAAGAGAGGATGCAACTTCTTGTTACCGGTTCAGGACGGTTCGACACTTATCAGCGACCAGGAGACTCCTTATTGGGAAGGTATTTTTCATACCGGATGTTTCCACTAGGTCTCCCGGAAGCAGTTGGTGATTTTTCGCGTATTCTCAACGATGGTGAAGTATTTGCCAATGGCGGTAAATTAGCCAAAATTGTAAGAGACGCGAAACTGAAACAGGCTGCCGAAGGTTTAGTGCTGCTGAGGAAATTCGGCGGCTTTCCGGAACCATTTCTGAGGGGTGAAGAAGAGTTTCACCGTCGATGGCAGAAAGATTACAAAACTTTGATTGCCAGAGAAGAGGTCAGAGATCTCTCACAGATCCAGGATATAAGGGGAGTTGAAGTGCTGATAGAGGTGCTGCCTACGAAAGTTGGTTCGCCGCTAAGTATCAAATCGCTTAGTGATGATTTGGCATATAACCAGAGGACAATAGCGCGATGGATAGATATCCTGAGCGCCCTCTATCTCGTTTTTACGCTGCGTCCCTGGCACAGAAAGATCACCAGGGCAATAAAAAAAGAGCCTAAATTATACTTTTACGACTGGTCTCTCCTGACCGACGAGGGGAATCGCTTCGAAAATCTAATTGCAGTAAGTCTGATCAGAATGGCAGCCCGGTTAACGGAAAAAGGTCTTGGAGATTACGAAATCAGGTATATCCGTGACCGCGAAAAGAGGGAAGTGGATTTTGTCATGGTAAAGGACGATAGCCCCATCTGTCTTATCGAAGCTAAGGAGGGCAGCAGGGAAATCAGTAAAAACGGGAGGTATTACAGTGATAAACTGGGTATCCCTTTCTACCAGATCGTCAACAGGGCAGAGAGTGTCGAGGAATATCCAGGAAATTGTTTTGTTATTCCGGCTGTGAATTTCCTTATGCTGGCAGGCTGAGTATTTTCGTAATTATCCTCATGCCCCTGTGGGACACCACGAAGGCATGAAAGTTATGCACTTACGGCGGCACAAGAATGTACCGCCTATCGATAGACGGGGTTTTCTAACCCCGTCTCTGGTTTTATTTCGTAATAAATAAAAAAGCCCGCTGATCATTAACCAGCGGGCTTTTAAACTTTCAATCCTATTGATTTAAATTGTTATTTCTTTCTCGAAACGATCCCTATTCCGAGTAACCCAAGGCCGAGAAGCAACATGGAGGCCGGTTCGGGGACTGTGCAGACAAAGCGTCTTGCACCATTATATAGTGTTTCGAGGCTGGCGGGTTGGCCCAAACTCAATCTTCGGCAAAGGTCAATTTGCAAGAGGTTATCCGGCAACTCATGAATGAACGATTGCTTTCAATGCGGTTCTCTATCACTCAGCGGCGCGCCTCCGACGAGCTCGATTTGACGGCC
>JAPLJS010000127.1 GCA_026388545.1 Deltaproteobacteria bacterium | reverse complement strand
GCTTGTTCCATGCCCCGTAACATACCCGAAAAGGAAGGATGAGTCCAGCAAAAAATGCACGAATCGTAAAAAAAAGTTTTAGGGGCTGGTTATAGGGCATCGAACCGTCTCAGCGGCTTCATTACACTATTAAGGAGATAGAAATAACCATTCCGATCAGTATTGGGACAGAGCCCCTATTTTTTAAAGTAAAGACAGGTGGATTTTCATGGTCTTGTCAATGGCGTCCAGATCCTTCTGATTCAGGAGGCCGATGCGTTTGACCATTCTTCCCTTGTCGAGAGTCCGAATCTGGTCCGCTTTTACCTTGGAGTCTTTGGGTAAATTTGCATTGCCTTTGGAAAGAAAAACCTCAAAGGGATAGACGGTCTGTGGGTTTTTCGAGGTCAGGGGCAAAATCGTCACCGTTCCGGAAAATTCATTGTTTGTGTCGTTGGATACCACCACGACCGGGCGGGTTTTCACTATTTCCCGTCCAATCACGGGATCGAGGGCGGCAAGGTAAATTTCGCCTCTTTTAATATTCATCCCATCCCTCCAGATCGACGGCTTCAAATTCGGCGGCAAGGGCCATGCTCTCTTTTGCCGAGGCGCGATACCCCTCTTCCATCTGCTTTTCCAGTTCAGATTTTTTCTTTTGCCGGATGTACTCCCGAAGGGATTCCGAGATAATGCGGCTGCGGGACCGAGGCCCGGCGATCTGATTCAGAGATTCCAACAGATCTCTCGGCAAGGTCACATTCAATCGGACTGTTTCTGTCTGCATATAATACCTCCTTCTATGGTGCATAGTAAAGCACACAGAAATATGCAATGTCAAGGCAATTATAGGTCAGGGGTCAGGTCTTGAAATTTAGCGTTTTTGCGGGGATTAGACATTCTTTCACGCAGTCCCTTGATGATAAGCATTCGGGAAAGACAGCAGGATGGGCCAGGCCCGCGCCGGGTTGCTGAATTCATCGTCGGTACTCCGGCTGACGAAATCAAGGCTGATGTAGTTGGATTTGTTCGAATGTTGCTGCGAGAAATCGAGGACTGAAGAACAGATTCTCTTTGAATCGAAGAAAGAGAAGATATTATAAGGTTTTATTTGAAATGGTTTAATGTTAAGGAAGTGTTGAATGGGTCGAGTTTAAAACATTATTTTACATGAGAATTTCTGGATTCCCGCCTGCGCGGGAATGACAACAGGGGCGCGGGAAGGATAACAGGGGCGCGGGAATGACCGTGTGTAGGGTAAATTACAAATGGTGAAAGAAGAACTGCTGAATAGGATATTGAAGAGATTTGAGTCGATGTTTGCGGAGGATATACATAACCATCGCTCGCGGATAGCGGCGTGTGTCCGCGGCGCTCGTGTGATGGTAATCGGGGCGGCAGGCTCGATTGGGAGCGCGTTTGTCCGGCAACTGGTCCCATACCAGCCGGCGGCGCTGCATCTCGTCGATATCAGTGAAAACAATCTGGTTGAGGTTGTTCGTGATCTGCGGTCTTCGCTAATAGCCCTTCCGGAGGATTTCAAGACCTTTGCTGTTGCTATGGGCGCCCTGGAGTTCGATCGCCTCCTGGATTCCGAACGGGATTATGATTATATCGTGAATTTTTCGGCTCTGAAGCATGTTCGATCAGAGCGGGACCCCTTCAGCCTCATGCGGATGGTGCATACGAATGTGGTGGCGGTGAAAGCGCTTCTGGATCGGCTGGTTGGGACATCCACGCAGAAGCATTTTTCCGTTTCTTCCGATAAGGCGGCCAACCCGGCAAACATCATGGGGGCCACAAAGATCTTCATGGAGCGGATCCTGTTGTCCCGTTCCCATCTTGTGCCCTTCTCCACGGCCCGGTTCGCCAACGTGGCCTTTTCAGACGGAAGCCTTTTGCATGGCTTTTTACAGCGTCTGGCAAAAAAGCAGCCCTTTGCCGCACCCTTTGACGTGAAGCGGTATTTCATTTCCCATGAAGAGGCGGGGGAGTTGTGCCTGTTATCCTGCTTCCTGGGTGAGAATCGGGAGGTTTATTTCCCGAAATTGAGCGAATATGAGGATTTATTGACCTTTTCCGACATCGCGGTTCTGGTACTGGAGGCCCACGGTTTTGCGCCGGATATGTGCGCTTCGGAAGAGGAAGCGAAAGAAAAGGCCGCACGGTTGCGGACCGGTGATAAAACATGGCCCTGTTATTTTTTTGAAAGTGATACTACCGGAGAAAAACCCTCTGAAGAATTTTATACCGCAGATGACCGGGTGGACTTCAGCCGGTACCGCAACATCGGGATCATCAGCCAGTTGCCGTGGACAGATCAGGATAGGATCGACCAGACCCTGGCAGCCTTTGAGAAGATCAAGCGGACAGAGCAGTGGAGGAAAGAGGACATGGTGGAAGCAATCCGGATCATCGTTCCCGAGTTGTCCCACGAAGAAAAATACAAGAACCTCGATCAGAAAATGTGAATTATGCCGATTTATTTGCCAAAAAAACAGCTCACAATCTTAGGAGGCGATTTTATTCTTATCATTGCCTCTTTATATCTTGCCCCGGTCCTGTATTTCGGCGTCATGATAGATGTTGACGTAATCTTTGCTCCTTCTGATGTAGCGTCTATTTTTACATACCTGCTGATCTTCTATATTTTTGACTTCTATAAGCTGGATGAACCGTTGAACACGGGCTTTGTCCTGCGTTTTGCTCTTGCCCTGGTCATGGCAAATCTTCTCATCGGAGCGTCTTTTTATCTAATGCGCGTTCAGTTATACAGCGGGACAATTTTTCTTTTTAACAGCTTTCTGATCCTGTGCTTTTGTTTGAGTTGGCGGTTGGCTTTTCACCGTTTCTTGAAACATCAACGCAGTCCCTGGAGGGTGGTGATCATCGGTTCTGGCCGGGCTGGTCATGCCCTGAGCAAGGTCCTGTCCGGAAATCAGGATTATGAAATTGTGGGTTTCCTGGACGATGACGATAAGAAATTGGGCATGAGGATCGGCGCCAACTCAGTCATGGGTGGTACAGAACATTTATGGATTTTTCTGGAAGAGAAAAGAATAGACAAGATCATTGTGGCCATCACCCATGAAATTCGGCAGGAAGTATATGCCCGGCTGGTGGAGGCCAAGATGCGAGGTGTCGTAGTTTACGATATGGCGTCCTTCTATGAAAAGATACTGGAAAAGATTCCAGTCACTCATGTCAGCAATCTGTGGTTTGTTTACGTGCCAATTTCCGGGGTAAGGAGGAATATATACAACCAGAAAGTGAAAAGAATAATGGATATGATTCTATCGTTTATCGCGGCAGTTATGTTATTTCCTGTTGCGGTAATAACTGCATTGGTCATCGGGTTCGATTCTTCTGGTCCTGTGTTTTTTGTGCAGCGGCGGATAGGCTGGAAGGGTCAGCCTTTTAATTTGGTTAAATTCAGGTCGATGAAGGTTGGTGCGGAAAATGACCGGAAATTTGCCGGTCACAAGAACGACCCGCGGATCACCCGTGTGGGTAAAGTAATTCGATTATTCAGGATCGATGAAATACCACAAATGTGGAATGTTATGAAAGGAGATATGAGTTTTATCGGTCCCCGGGCGCTTATGGAAGAGGAAGTAGAAGCTTTTGTCCCGAGAGTCCCTTATTTTTCATTGCGGCATTCTGTCAGGCCAGGCGTTACAGGATGGGCTCAGATTAATTACCCCCATGGGGCAACGGAAGAGGATGCATTGGCAAAGCTTGAGTATGACCTGTATTATATCAAGAATCTATCCCCTATTCTGGATTTGATGATTTTGGCGAGGACAATCAGGACGGTGCTGTTCGGTAAGGGTGCAAGATAAAGTCCCTGTTTTAGGAAAAGACTATCATGAAGGGAATGAAGGAGAAAACTATGGGTGCGGTATCTGTTTTTACAAAGAGATATGTTTTTTTATTTGCAATGGTGTCAGTATGGATTTTGTCAAGTTTGCCTGTATTTGCTGTTGATTCAAAGGAGACTCAATACACACTGACAGGACTTAAAGGCGTGAAAATTGTTGTTGAGGAGATGCAGCCTGGGATGCGTAAGTATGAAAAGTCGGTAAATAAGTTTGGATTGAACAGTGAACAAGTACAACGGGATATAGAACAACGGTTACAGTATGCGGGAATTAGGGTATTGACGCCGGATGTTTGGACTAATACACCGGGGAGACCGGTTCTTTATGTGAATATAAATACCCATGAAAATGAAAAATACTGGCTTGCGTACGACATCAGCATTGATCTGCATCAATTGGTTTCCATGGAATCTAATCCTAAGATTAAAACACTGGCGAGCACGTGGTCGATGAATGTTACAGGAATTACAAACATCGGTACTTTGAACGTTATCCGGAACAACATCTTGTATCTGGTTGATCGGTTTATAGGTGCATACAAAGCGGTTAACAATAAGAGGTGAAAGGGTCAAGGGGCAAGGTGAAAGGGGTAGTGAGGCAATCTCCTTACTGATAATATAAGAGATTGCCGCGTCGCTGTGCTCCTCGCAATGACCGTTTAAGCAATTTTTCAAAGGTCTCACCTCATCACAAGGGTGCTGAAGACTGCAAAAGGCGAATTGGAATGTCTGTATATTTATGGGACTGATTATTTAACGAATGAGGTATTATACCATTTCTCCCTTCGGTCGAAATGACGTTTCACGGCGAATATCATGCCGAACAATATTTGCACTATTCCTATTTTTGATACTTTTTATTTTGTGTGGTGTGATGCCATGTCGTGCAGGTGATGAACCTTTTGCCAATCCCACGAACTGGGGCGGGACGGGGCTGATGGAAACACCGACAGCGCGGGTGCTGAAGGAAGGGCGTTACCGGATCGGGGCAAGCCAGGTAGATCCTTACCGGTATTATTATGGGGCGGTGAGCCCGCTGAAAGGGCTGGAGGTCGGTGGACGGATTACAGAGGTTCTGGATGTTCCGGCGCTGTCCGCTGCCTATGGCAACACCAAGGACAAGGCCATCGATCTGAAATACCAGTTCCTTCCTGAAGGGAAGTGGTTGCCCGCCATTGCCGTGGGGATTATGGATCTGCAAGGTACTCGAATTTACCCGTCACAGTACATTGTGATAAATAAGCAGATCTACCCCTTTGACTTTTCCGTCGGATTTGGCAACGGCCGTTTTGGCAAGAAACCACTCCCCTCGAGTGGGGAAGGCTTCAAGGCGGAAATCTTTACCGACACGAGCACATGGCTGTCGGACTCCCAGTTTTTTGGTGGCATTCAGTTTGCCCCTTCCGATTCGTATGCCTTCATGGTCGAATATAACCCCATACGATATAATGAACAGACACATGATCCGGCACAGAAAAAATACTTCCAGGAACCCGTTCCCTCGAAGTTCAACTTCGGCTTCCGGTGGAGACCATTGGACTGGACGGAGATCGATGTGAGTTATCAGAGGGGAAACCAGGTGGGGATTAATCTATCAGTTGCTTTTGATATTGGGAATCCTCTTATTCCTTTGTATGACCACCCCTATAAAGAGAAGCCTGAGCATCGATTAAGTCCCTTGGCTGAAAGAATCATGAAGGGATTGTATCAATCCGGCTTCGTAGATATTGGTATTGCCATTGATGGGGATGAATTATGGGTAGAGGCAAGTAATGGTAAATACTATTACTCGACAAAGGCCATCGGCATTGCTCTCAGGATCATTAACAATATAGCTCCTGATGATATCCGTAAGATTCATCTTGTCCTTACAGATAACGGGATTCCGATCATAGAATTTGTTTCGTTCAGGGAAGATTTGAAAACCTTCTATGGCGAACAATTGACAGTAAATGAGTTCCTCCGTTTGTCGGAGATAAAAACGGATATATCGGAGAGTTTGGATATTGAAAAAAAGCATCGTGAGTTTTTCAATTATGGTTTGAAGCCATCATTTAAGACCTTTCTGAATGACCCATCGGGATTTTTTAAGTACAGGCTTGGTGTAGAAGGGTGGCTTGGTTTCCATCCATGGAGAGGATCATCTTTTATTGCCGGATTGGAAGTCTATCCATTGAACACCGTTTCCTCTTCAAATGAACCATTGTCACAACCGGTGAGGACAGATATGGTTCCCTATCAAAAAGAAAAAGCAGCCCTCAGCATGCTCATGTTCGATCAAATCGAGAAGTTCAAACATGAAACATATGGCAGGATTGCGGCAGGCCTCCTGGAAGTACAGTATGCGGGTTTTGATGGAGAAGTGGCGAAGCCGCTGTTTGGAGGCAGGTTGATGGTAGGGGTCAGCGGCAGTCTTGTTAAAAAGAGAGAACCGGGTGAGCCCTTTAACTTCAAAGAAAATGACTGGAAAAATTATTACACTACGGCGTTTGTGAATACACGTCTGAATATACCGGAGCAGGAAATTGCCATTGATCTCAAGACAGGGCAGTTCCTGGCGGGTGACAGGGGAACAAGAATAACCCTGTTGAAGTTTTTCAATGGTGTGATCCTTTCAGCCTGGTACAGCATTACGGGTACGTCGATGTTCACAGATGGATTCAATAGGGGATACCACGATAAGGGTATTGCCGTTGTCATTCCTTTGAGATTGTTCGGTGGCAGAGATTCAAGGACGGCGTACAATTTCGGTATATCCCCCTGGACAAGGGACGTGGCCCAGGATATCGATCATTATCATACGCTCTTTGACTATATGGAGCGGAATGTGGGGATTTACCTGGAGAAGGATCGGGGGATGATGAGATGATTTCCCCCTTGTTCCTTTTCAACGGTGAGAATTACTGTTCTCTGCTTGATAAACCGGTATATCGGTCGTATATAGCTCATTATATTTGGATATATCGGTGAATCAATGATTGATGGTTTCGTAAAAAGTCAGGTTTCGTCTCTATTTGTCATTCCTGCGAAAGCGGGAATCCAGTAATGATTTCGTGGTTCCCCGCTTGCGCGAGGACAGCGTTTGGACTCCCGCCGCAGTTTATCCCCGCGACGGCGGGGACCTGAATGACAGGAATTTTTACTTTTGCGAGTTCGTCCACTTTGAATTTGACGCTTTGTCTGATCCATGTTATCAAAGAAACGTTTAAATTATTTATTATTAATGCAGTCGTAAAAAGTCGGGTTTCACCGCATATTGTCATTCTCGCGAAAGCGGGAATCCAGGACAGTACCCACCTGTTACGGAGGCTATATTGGCAGAACCGGATAGAGAGCAACAGAGATACGATGAAGAGGATGAGATTAACCTGCTGGATTACTGGCGGGTGATACGGAAGCGGCAAAAGATCATCATCCGGGTAATTATCGCCACTGTCCTGGCCACAGTTGTGATTTCGTTATTTATGACGAATATCTACCAGGCGAAGGCCGTGATTACACCCGTCATGCCGAAAGAAGGAGCACGCGGCGGTTCACTATCCGCACTGGCGCAGCAGTTTGGGGGGATCGGGGGGCTTGCGGGGATCGCACTCCCAGGCGGTACGACAGCGTCGGAAATCGTAGCTCTGCTGGAGTCGAACATCCTCCGGGAAAAGGTGATCGAACGGTACAACCTTATGCCGGTCCTTTTTTATGAAGACTGGGACGCGGAAAAGAAAGATTGGAAGCGGGGAGGCATCAAGCTCAATCCGCTGTACTATATGAAAAAACTCACCGGGATGTTGCTGCCCGAGGCAAAAGGCGTCAAAAAAAAGGATGATGACATCCCCGATATCTGGGATGGTATCAGGATGCTGGATGATGATATCGTCAATGTAAAGAATAACATAAAGGATAATACTATCACCATTACCGCCGATTTCCACGACGCAGAGACGACCGCAAAGATTGTCGAATATTTCCTGGTAACACTGACAGATCACATGAGCAGTGAGGCCAAGCGTGTGGCTACGATTAACAAGCAATACCTGGAGGGGGAGCTGGGGAAGACGGCGGACCCCCTCCTTAGGCAAAAGATTTACGAACTGATTGCCCAGCAACTGGAAACATCGATGACGGCGGAGGTGAAGGAAAATTTCGCCTTCAAGGTGATCGATCCCCCCAAGGCGCCCGACAAAAAAATAAAACCAAAGAGGGCCCTGATGGTTATTGTGAGTTTTATTCTGTCCGTCTTTATAGGGGTATTTTTAGCTTTTTTTATGGAATATTTAGAAAAGGTGAAGAGTCAAGAGAGGGAGTGTGTAAATACATGATCAAACGGTTTCGTTTTATCGCTGTGATTGCGGCCATCCTGTGCCTGTGTCCTTTACTCTATGCGCAGCAACAATCCCTGGATGATGTATGCAGAGAGAAGAATCTGAACTTTGAACAGTGTCAGGCATTGAAGGCAGGGTTTTCGACGACCGGCGGGCAGATCACGCCCGACGCCGTTCAGACGCTCATGCAAGGCCCGGAATTCAAAGATTTGAAACCGGAAGACATTCAGAAGGGAAAGGAGCTTCTCGAACAGAAAGAAAAAGCAGCGCGCGAAAAAAAGATGGAACGGCAGGTGAAGGTCGAACCGCCGAAAGGGATCATCGATGAACAACCAAAAAGAGAGAGCCTCTTCGACCGGTCGCGCCAGACGGGAAAGTATCAGGAAATATCAACAGATCTGAAGCCCTTCGGCTATGAGTTCTTCCGGGAAGCTACCGTCCGTGTAACTACGGACAGAAAAGATATCCCCGTTCCCCTGAAATATATCATCGGGCCGGGGGACGAGGTCAAGATTCTTTTGTGGGGGCGGGTCAATGCCCAGTACAACCTGACGGTTGACAGGGATGGAAAAGTCACAATCCCGCAGATCGGCCCCATCTTCGTTGCAGGAATGACCTTTGAGGACATGTCCAAGAAAGTCATCACCCAGACGGAGCAGATGGTCGGCGCAAATATTGACATCACCCTGGGTTCTCTGAAGACCATCCCGATCTTCATCCTTGGCGACGTCCGCAGGCCTGGGGCATACACGATCGGTTCCTTCGCAACGATGACCGACGCCCTGCTTTTGGCCGGTGGGCCGTCAGACATCGGCTCCATGCGGAAAATACAGTTGAGGCGGAAGAACAATACCATAACCACACTGGATCTCTATGATCTCTTCATGAAGGGCGATAAATCAAAGGATACTGTTCTTCAGGCGGACGATATCGTGTTTGTGCCGGTGACAGGGCCATTGGCGGGCATCGCGGGGAACGTCCGAAGGCCGGCTATTTATGAACTTAAAGACAGATTCGATCTTCAGCACCTCTTCGATCTTGCGGGGGGTATTCTCCCGACAGCATATACCCAGCAGATACAGGTGTCACGCATCCAGAAAAATGAAAGACAGATCGTCATTGATATCGATGATAAACATCTCAGCAAATCGATGGATTTCAAGATCCAGGATGCGGACCTGGTCAATGTCTTCACCATTGTCGACAGCGATCTGAATGCAGTATATCTCAACGGGAATGTGAAGCGGCCGGGCAAATATGAATATAAGCCCGGGATGAGGGTCAAGGATCTGATCAAAGATCCGACGGATCTCCTGGATGAGACCAATTTTGAATATGCGTTGATCAAGAGAATCGGGTATCCGGATCGTCGTACAGAACTCGTCCCCTTCAATCTGGGCAGGTTTTTGCTGGAGAAAGATGAATCGCATAACATCAGTCTCAAACCTGAAGACCGTATCTATATCTTTTCAAAGTGGTTCTTCAAGGATAAGCCTTATGTGACTGTGGAAGGAGAAGTGAGAGGGCAAATCGATGTTGCCCAGAAAGCAAAGGGGGCCGATGAAATAAAATCAAGGAAAGAAGAAGGTACGCCTTCAGTGGAAAGGACAAAAGGATACAGCACAATCTCGAAGCGTGATACTGCCGAAGAAGACCTGAAGAAGGGATACAATGTGATCTCGAAGGTTGACACCACCGAAGATGATCTGAAGAATGAAGAAAGGCTGTCTCAGGCAGATAAAATAAAAGAAATTTGTAATGAATTAAGGAAGCTTGAAAAGCCTGATCTTGCAGACAAGGTAAAGGATATCGAGAATAGCATCAGAAAGGATAAGAACGCCGATCTATCTGAAAATGCCAAATATGTCGAAAATGAGATGCGAAAAATGGGAAGGTACGATCTGGCGGATAAAATGACCAAGGCCTTGAACTCTTTGCGGAAAAGCTTTCGGATCGAAATTTCTGAAAATATGAGGATAAAGGACGCGGTCTTAGGTGTCGGCGGTCTGACAAAGGATGCCGCCCTTGATCGAGGCGAGGTGATCCGCCGCCTCAATGAGGGGAAAGATTACCAGACGATCTACTTTGACGTTGCAAAGGCCATGTCCGGCGATCCACAGGAAAACCTCCTGCTCCAGGACAGGGATCGGGTTATCATTCATGCCGTTGGGGAGCAGTTCGGGATAAAGAGTGTTTCTGTAGATGGCGAAGTCACAAAGCCGGGATCGTATCAGTATACGAATCAAATGCGGGTAAGTGACCTGATTTTTAAGGCCGGGAATGTCCTTGAATCGGCGTATCTGGAAGAGGCGGAGCTCTCATCGCAGACTGTGGAAAATGGCAGATCGGTCAGGTTGGATCATAAAAAGATCAAGCTTCAGGAGGTGCTCAGAGGAAATCAGATCCATAATGTCCCTTTAAAACCGTACGACCGGTTGTTTGTCATGCGCATCGCCAACTGGCGGGCGGAGAAATTTGTCAGTGTCTCCGGTGAAATGCTTTTCCAGGGCAGGTATATTATCAAGAAAGGGGAGCGGTTATCTTCACTGATTGAGAGATCCGGTGGTTTCACGGATAAAGCCTACCTCAGAGGGACTGTGTTCAAGAGAGAAACCGTACGGGAACTTCAACAGAAAGGTCTCAATGAAATGATCAAAAGATTGGAGAGAGACCTGTTGACGGAAGGCGGGACGATGGTCTCCACCTCTTTATCCCAGGAAGAGGTAATGGCAAAGAAGATAGAGCTGGAGCAAAAGCAGAAGTTCATTGCCAGTCTGTACCAACTGAAGGCATCGGGGCGAATGAGCATTAATCTCACCCACCTGAGATTATTGAAAGGGAGCGAATACGATATCGAACTGGAAGATGGGGACAGTCTGTACATTCCACCGAAGCCAAGTGTGGTAAATGTAACGGGCGCCGTCATGTCCCAGGGAAGCTATCTCTTCAGCGAGAAACTGGACTTTGAGGATTATATCGGCATGGCCGGCGGATACTCAAGATACGCCGATGTGGATAACACCTACATCCTGAAAGTGGATGGAAGCGCCCGCAGAGTGTCAAAGGGCTTCATGAGCTGGAATAACAATAGATCGCGATGGGAAATGACCGCTTTCGGTGAAAAAATATCGGAATTAGAATCAGGAGATATAATTGTCGTCCCCGAGAAAATTGAGCGCATTGCCTGGTTGAGGGAAATCAGGGATATTACGCAGATACTTATGCAGATGGCGGTAACCGCCGGAATTACAATAAAGTTATTTTAAAATTAAAAAAATGTTTGACAAGTCTGTATGAATTCACTAATATATTGGCTCGTTCATTGAAACATCAATGGTATTTGACTTTGTTAATCTGCTAATTTATCAATATGTTATCTCCCACAATGGGGGTTTTTAGCTGGTGTTTCTTATATATTTTTCTTGTATTATTAAGAATTGATTTTTCAGAAAATATAAACTATAAAAAACAAGATTGAGTCGATTATCAAAATTCAACTACATGTTCACAGGTAATTATCTTTCGTAATTATTCTAACAAGTGATTATAAATTAAAGGAGGGTGTTATGAGGAAATTTTGTGCCGTTATAGCTGTTTTATGCGTGATCAGTTTAATTGTTCCTGTCAGCGTTTTTGCCCAGGCTGAAGGAGCCGGCGCGGGTGCAGGAGCAGCAGCGGCAGCGGGTGAAGCGGGCGCCGCAGCAGGAGTAGCGACCGCAGCAGGTACCGTGGCAGGTACAGTCGCTGCAGGTGTTGCAGGAGCAGCAGCAGTAGCAGCCGGTGTTGCCACAGCAACATCTAGCACCACAACAACCACAGCGCACCACTAACAGTGAATCATTTCAGATAAAGACCTCTTTATTATTAGTGCGGTGCAGAGACATAAAAAATGAGCGCACCGCACTGTTACAGGTGGACGGGTCTGATCTTACATAGCCATTTCATTTTTCCCATAGTGAGAACAGTTAAAGTTATTACATTGTTTGTTTCTATCTGTTGTATCTATGGGTTATTATTTTCGTTGCCGTTGGTTTATGCCGCTGACGGTGACATAGATAACGTCCTCTTTTCTGCAGAATCCCTGTTTAAGGCGCTCAAGGAAAAAAACCACACAGAGGTGTGGAAATTTCTCACAGTCAAGTCTAAAAGTATCATCGTGGATGATGTTTCTCGAGAAGCTAAAAAGTTGGGCAGTAAGGTTTCAAGGGGGCAACTGAGTGGCGACTTTGCATCGGGAGGTCCAATAGCCAGGGCGTACTGGAACAGTTTTGTTGAAACATTTGACCCGGATGTTGTGCTGGAACACAGCACATGGAAAATAAACGTCGTAAAAAATGAATATGCCGAGATAAACATCCTCTATAAAAAATCAGAAAAACCTGCTATACTGAAGTTATTTAAAGAGGATAGTATGTGGAAAGTCGGTCTTGAAGAAACCTTCAGGACGAGAAAATGGTTCTTTTATTAGGCTTATTAAGGGGCATCAAAATGAAAAAATCCACGATGAAATCCATAAGGAACTTTTTGATATTTGCTCTCGTCGTTCAGCTCATATTACCTGTACCATTGCTTGCTGCCGCAGTCGGCGAATTTACCTTAGTTACCGGTGATGTAACCCTTATACGTAAGGGCCGTCCAATCAAGCCGAATGTCAAAACCGCAGTTGAGACAAAGGATGTGATCACAACCGGCAAAAAAGCAATGGCAAAAATAGTATTAACCGACGGCAGTGAACTTACCATCGCACAAAAGTCCAAATTTGAAATTAAAGATTTCTCACTGCAGAAAGAAAAAAGAAGAGCTCAATTTTCTCTCTTTCTTGGTAAGTTACGATCGCAGGTGAAGAAACGTATCGGTACAGGTTCATTATTCCAGGTTAATACACCCACAGCCGTGGCAGGGGTCAGAGGGTCGGAATTTATAAGTCTTGTTGAAGCGCAGCAGGAAGCTACCCAGAGCACGTTTTATGCCGTTGAAGAGTCTCTTACTGTTTACAATCCGGAGTTAGCCGCGCAGGTAGTAACTGTCGATGCAGGACAGTATACAGTGGTTGCAGCCGGCGTTGCACCGACTGCACCGGCTGCTTTTTCTCCTGCAGTATTGCAGAGTATAATGGGTGACCTTGTTTCTCAGGCGCCAACGGCAGTGACAACGGCAGCCGCCGCGGAAGCCGGTACAACGGCTGGTACAGCGACCGCAGCAGGTACCGTGGCAGGTACAGTCGCTGCAGGTGTTGCAGCAGCAGCGGCGGTAGCTGCAGGAGTTGCCGTTTCAACGGGTTCAACTACAACAACGGGGCACCATACAACAACAGCGCACTAAAGTGATCACTACTCAGTGGTGATATATTTCAAATGATGGGGTTCTGAAAGTAGCCGAGTCATTAAAGTGAAATAACCCCCTGAATACCATTTTACTAAGTGGACATTCAGGGGGCTTTTTTGCGCAAATTATTCAGCGGAGGAAGACAGGCGGGACGCCTGTCCTACGATTATGTAGGCTGGGCATTTCGCCTGACGTTATTTATTATTTGAGGGCGAATTTGAGGCAGGACATTACTGAAGCTTCTTCGCCTCGTCAATCAACATGATCGGAATGTCGTCTTTTATCTCATAGAGAAGTTTGCACCGGTCACAGATCAAACCGTCTCCCGATTCATTCAGGTAAATGTCGCCCTTACACTTGGGGCATGCCAGGATGGCCAAAAGTTCTTTGCTGATTGCCATGTTTATCCCTCCTGTTTATTTCCCTCTACATCAATTATTTTACTGTTTGTCCTCAATTTTTCCGCCACTGCCTGGAAAACTTCTTCCACAGTAATATCGTGCATGCACTTTATGGTGTCGCACTTTTTCAGGAAGCAGGGACTACAGGATAATTCCTTGCGTATGACCGTATGCCCTATTCCATACGGTCCTGTCCGGGATGGATCGGTAGGACCGAAAAGGGCAATGACGGGTGTTCCTGCAGCCGCTGCGATGTGCATTGGGCCGGAGTCGGTTGTAATAAGGAGCGAAGCTGCCTGGTATAAATAGGCCAGGTCTCGAAGCATTGTTTTACCTCCCAGGTTGATTGAGGGAGTCCTCATCCGGGACCTAATATGTTCCAATTTTTCACGGTCGCTTCCTGTAAAAACAACCCTGAACTTTAACTCTTCGGTAATCCGGTCACACAATCGGGCGAATTTTCCATCTTCCCAAAGCTTTGTGTCCCAGAGCGCTACGGGGCTTACTGCTACAAACCGGTCTTTTTTGTCAATGTCGTTTATTTGCAATAACCCATCCACTCTCGTTCTGTTTTCTTCGCGGATGGGGATCAAGAATTCCGGTTCCTTTACGTCGGCGCCTAAATAGCGGAGGAAATCGAGGTATCGGTCGACGGCGTGTTTGCCCATATCCTCCGAAATCTTTTCATTGAGAAAGAGGCCGCTTAGCTCCTGCATACTGTCATAGCCCAATTTTCTTTTGCCGGAACTAAGAAAAACAACGACAGCGCTTTTAAAGAGCCCGTGAAAATCAATCACCAGATCATAAGGTTGTGCTCTCAGGTCGTTTATGAAGGATTTTATTTTACGAAGGGGCTTGCCGATCCGGTAATGTTTAAGATCCTCTATCCATTGCTTTCTATGAGAAATAATAACCCTGTCGAGATACGGGTGATCCTTGATAATGTCTGAAGATGCCTCTTCGACGACCCACGTGATGTTCGCATCGGGGTAGAGTTTTCTGAGCGCGGCTAAGGAAGGAAGGGTATGGATAACATCGCCAATGGCGCTCAATTTTACGATGAGAATATTCATGCCAATTTTATTTCGTTTATTATTACTATTACAGACAGGCGTGACGCCTGTCCTACCGTCTATCATTCATGATCCACTTAACCGCATCGAGTATATCTTCGGCTATGTAGTGGGGTTGGGATTTTTTTCCAGAGACCGGCGCTATTTCTTGTTTGATATTACTCAAGCCATAGCCGGTCTTTACCAGGATACCTTTTGCTCCGACCTTGCCTGCTACTTGAATGTCCTTGGGCATATCTCCTACCGTGTAGGAGCGAGTAAGGTCGATGTCCATCGCTTCGGATGCTGTGATGAGCATTCCTGCTTCCGGTTTTCTGCATGTACAGGACTGGAGATAGTCCCCGATGCCTTCCGTCGGGTGATGGGGACAGTAATAAAACGCATCGATGAATGCACCTTTTCCTTGGAGTGTTTTCTGGATATTCACATGAACAGTCTTGACGAATTCCTCGGTGAAATATCCCCTCGCGACCCCGGACTGGTTGGTAATTATCACGGCTTTCATGCCGCTTTCGTTAATCAGCCTGACGGCTTCCGCTGTATTGGTAAAGAGCTTCAGTTTGTCGATACTGTCTAAGTATCCCACCTCTTCATTGATCGTGCCGTCTCTATCCAGAAAAACCGCGGTATTCTTTTTCATTTTGTTAAAAGACCCCTGGCCGTTTCATAAACTTCCTCAACGCTGATCACGTCCATACACCTGAAATCTGTCGGGCATGTCTCCCTGAGACACGGGCTGCACGAAGCGCCTTTATAGATGACAATACTTTTATTTCCTACCGGGGAAGTGGTGATAGGATTTGTTGATCCGAAGATGGCGACTGTTGGAATATTTAAAGCACCGGCAACATGCATCAAACCTGAATCGTTGGATATAAAGAGGTTACATCGGGCAATAATAGCGATAGCTTCTTTTAGATTCGTTTTCCCCGCCAGGTTGATCAACGTGTGATGGGAATTCTGTTCCACTAAATCAGTGCTTTTCCTGTCTTCATTACTTCCGAAAAGAATCGCCTGCGCGGAAAAATCATCGATCAGCCTGTCGGCAACGGCTGCAAACCGTTCAGGGAACCACTTCTTTGCTGGTCCATATGTGGCTCCCGGCGCCAATCCGATGACAAAACCCTCCCTCCCGATACCGTGCTCACTCAACAACTTCTCTGATAGAATTTCGTATTCCTGCCCCGGTTTAAGAAAATCGTTCGCTTCCGCCGATCGACATCCGAGGGATTTGACCATTTCCAGGTAGTATTCGATCTGGTGCACCTTCCTTATGGCCTCTGTCCTCTGGACGGAGTGCGTCAGGAACAAGCCCCTCCCGTCGGAATTGTAACCGGCCCTGACGGGAATCCCGGCCAGCCAGGATATGATGGCGGCTTCAATGGCATTTTGCAGGAGGATGGCCATATCAAACCTCCTGGTCCTTAATTCCTTTGCCAATCTGAGTTTTCCGGCAACGCCTGAATGAGGTCCGGGGCTTTCAAACACAATGACTTCATCAACATCTTTGCAAAGGTGAAAGATTTCCGCAACCCAGGGCTTGACGAGAATGGATATCCGCGCGCCGGGAAAGGTATTTCTGATGGCGGCAACGGCAGGAAGTGTCATAACGGCGTCTCCGATCCAGTTTGTTCCCCGTATGAGAATGTTTTTTGCCCCGGTGAAAGTTTTGCGTGTTGATATCCTGACTTTCATTCGCTCGTGATACCTGTTTTCTCTACAGTCTTTGTTACTTGCCACGGTTTGGTCTTCCATCTCTGGTGCATCCAGAACCATTGGTCGGGGTACTCCCTAACTACATCTTCGACGACCTTCGTGAAATTCTGGGTATTGATCAGTATGTCTTTGTCTTCATTGCCTGTACGGATGACCGGTATTTCCTCTTTGATGACCAACCGGTACTTGCCGTTTGCCAGCCTGATCAGATAGGCCGGGATAACCGGTGCTTCTGTATGCAGGGTAATAAGCGCCAATCCGGTGGTAGTGCAGGCAGGCCTGCCGAAAAAATCTACGAATATCCCTTCCTGCCAGGCCATGTTCTGGTCGATCATGGTTGCAACAATCTCGTTATGTGCAAGACTCCTGAGCATTTTTCTCATGGCGCGTTTCTTATCTATAAGGATGTTACCGCTGGATGATCTTACCCATAATACCAGATTATCAAGAGCGGGACTGTCCAGGGGACGATAGGTAATAACTGCAGGTTTTAGCACCAGTGAAAACGCTACCGCAGCAAGTTCCCAGTTGCCGAAGTGGGCGCCAAGCATGAGAATCCCCCTGTTCTTTTCCAGGGCCTTTGTGCAGTATTCGAGTCCTTCAACCTCAACCAGATCGGCAATATTGTCTTTGGTCAGGGACGGAATGTCAAAGAATTCTGCCGCCACAATGCCCATAGTCCTGTATACACCCTTGGCTATGGTAATTATTTCCGCCATGTTTTTTTCCGGAAAGGCACACGTAAGGTTGTGAATCGTAATCAGTCTTTGCTTCGGGGATAGATGGTAAAAAAGGCGAAACATCCCTGCAAAGAAGCCTATTCTCAGCTTTCGGGGAATGGCGCCAAAAAATTTAAGAATGATCTCTGCCGTCGCTGATTTTTTCATTTTAGCTTCTCGAAGATCAACGCCTCGAATTCCTCTCGTGAAGGGAGCATTTCCATCTCAACTCTCAACAGAAAGACATCTTTTAAGAAATCGGGGAAATCCGTCAATCGGATACCATCCTTTTCCGTGGTCATAATGATCTCTGCTGAGGAATCGGAGGATTTTCTTTGTATGTCCGAAATATCTTCTTCAGTGTAACGATAGTGATCGGGGAAATCAATGAAGTTAACCACAACACCATCTAAAGATTCGATCGTTCTTCTCAATGCCTCCGGAGAACCGATCCCTGCAAAGGCACAAACCCTTTTTTCCTTGAGAAATTCCAGGGGATAGACATTTCCCGTTTCCCCTTGAATGATATCTTTCGGTTTCAGGTACAAAGACAGGACGGGGAGGAACCAGCCTATGCCCTGTTCCTGATATTTTGGATAACGGCCATTTCTGTCGCTATCTTTCCATATGAGGAAATGAGCACGATTCAGAGCTGCCGTGGGTTCCCGGAGCGGTCCCCTGGGGAACAGGAAACCGTTTCCGAAGGGTTGTTCCCGATTCAGGATGACAATGTCTACATCCCTGAAGATACTTCTGTGCTGGAAGGCATCATCAAGAATCAGGATATCGGCATCCAGGTTTTCTATGGCGAACATGCCTGTCAGGGCTCTTTTGGGGCCTGTAATGACGGGGATACCCTCTGCCGATTTCGCGATGAGGACCGGTTCATCTCCAGCTTCACTGTGTCCCATCAGAATTTTTGAACCGTCTGATACGACATTGACAGGGGATTTTGCTTTCCCGCCATATCCCCTGCTCAGTATGGCTGGTCTATACCCTTTTTCTTTCAGCATCTTTGCCAACATAATTACTGTAGGGGTTTTTCCTGTTCCACCAACGGTTATATTTCCGATGCTGATCACCATGCAGGGGAGTTTGTTTTGTTTGAAAATTCCCGAATTATACATCAGGTTCCTCAAGCTTACCGTTGCACGGTAGAGTAAGGATATGAGGTGTAAGACCATGTTTAGGGGGTTCAGAACGGATACAGCGGTGTCGATATACCAGATTTCTCTTAATCTAGGGGCGAGTTTTTTCAATGCTGTTCCTGCTTTCATCTTTAAACTGCATGGTGTAATATTTAAAGTATTCTCCCCTTTTTTCCAGAAGGGATTCGTGGGTTCCCTCTTCAACAATCTCACCATTTGCAAGCACTATTATCCGATGGGCGTTACGGATTGTTGAAAGCCGGTGAGCAATTATCAGGGTTGTTCTTCCCTTCATGAGATTTTCCAGGGCGTCCTGAACCTCGATTTCCGCTTCCGTGTCGAGGGACGATGTCGCCTCATCGAGAATAAGAATATGGGCATCTTTGAGCAGGGCTCTCGCAATGGAAAGTCGCTGTCTCTCGCCTCCGGAGAGTTTTGCCCCCTGTTCGCCGATAACTGTATCGTATCCCTTCGGCAGGTTCGTGATGAAGTCATGAGCGTTGGCAGCACGCGCAGCCTGGATAATATTTTCATCGGTCTTTTCGATGTTGCCGTAGGCGATATTGTTTCTCACCGTGTCATTAAAGAGAATGGTTTGCTGGGTGACGATACCGATCTGCCCACGCAGGGATTCGATAGTAACATTGCGGATATCATGGCCGTCAATCAGAATCCTTCCCTCTGTGACATCGTAAAAGCGCGGGATCAGATTCACGAGGGTAGTTTTCCCTCCACCGCTCATGCCGACAAAGGCGACAACCTCACCCGCTTTGATTGAGAGATTAATACTTCTTAAAACGGGTGTTTCTTCATAGCAGAACGTAACGTTCTCGATATCAATGTCCCTGGAAATCTTTGGCAGATCAATGGCATTTATATCGTTCCTTATATCGGGGATCATGTCGATGATGCTGAAGACCCGTTTTGCGCCGGCTACCCCCTGCTGAATAGTGTTATTGACATTAGTCAGCCTTTTTACCGGTTCATAGAGCATGATGAGTGCTGTGAGAAAAGAAAAGAAAGTTCCCGGTGTGGAGACGCCTTTTATTACCTGGTAACCTCCATAGAAGACAATCGCAGCGATGCCTATCCCTCCGAGGAATTCCATGAAGGGACTTGATACGGCGCTTACGGATACGGACTTCAACGCCAGCTTGAAGAGGTGTTCGTTTTCTTGTGCAAATCGCTTGTTTTCATATTCTTCCATGCTGAAAGCCTTGACAATCCTTGTTCCGGATATGGTTTCCTGGAGGAGTGTGGTCAGGCTTCCCATTGTCACCTGGGTGCGTGTTGCGATGTTCCGCATTTTCTGGCCGAACTTGGCAATAGGATAGATGGTCAGCGGAAAGACAAACATGGCGATTATGGCTAATTGCCAGTCCCGGTAGAAGATAACAAAGACGAGACAGATGAGAGTGAAGGAATCTTTCAGGAGACTGGTGACAGCTTCCGATACGGCTCCCTGGACGGAACCGACGTCGTTGGTAATCCGCGACATGAGGATGCCGGTAGGATTTTTGGTAAA
>JAPLJS010000126.1 GCA_026388545.1 Deltaproteobacteria bacterium | reverse complement strand
ACTACGCTTTGCAGAAGCGCATCCTGGTGAAAGAGATCCTCGTTCGAGTAAGCTGAAATGCCGAGTTCAGGGAAGAGAGCAAGGATAGCATTATTGGCTGACGCTTGCTTGACCAGTTTGATTGTGCTGGCTACGTTAAATGGGGCATCAGCTACCTTCAGCTCCGGTATGCAGACGGCGACCCTGATGAATCCATGATTGTATAAATTAAAATATTGGCGTTCTTCGCTCGATTCCATAGTGTACAGCAACTCCCCGTTTTACTTGTCAGCAATCAACCGGATATTTCCGGGCACATATTTGAAATCGATATTTTGTTTATGCCTCGTAAATTTTGTAAATGATTAGTAAGGTTTTGTCAAAGAAAAATGACAGATAATGCAGCATTGGCTCTATCAGATAGTCTTTTCTACATGGGCGTATGCACTGTGATTGTGGATACTTTCGAAATTTTCAGCTTCCACGCTGTACCACGTGAAATTATCATTTTTGTTTAGCTCCTGGGCCACATTTCTTACCACATCTTCGACGAACATAGGGTTTTCATGTGCTTTTTCGGTAACAAATTTTTCGTCAACCCTTTTCAGGAGGGAATATACTTCGCCGCTCGCCGAGTCTTCAACCAGCCTGATAAGGTCCTCGATCCAAAAAAATTTCTTGAACCTCACCTTCGCAGTTACCATGCTTCTCTGGTTATGGGCGCCCATATTGCTGATTTCCTTTGAACAGGGGCACACCGTAGTGACCGGCACAACAACGCCGACAAGAAAATCTGTTTTGTTACCATTGTTTTGTCCACTGAATGAGCACATGTAGTCCATGAGGCTCTTTGATCCCGATACAGGGGCGGTTTTTTCAACAAAGTAAGGGAATTCAATCTCTATATGCGCTGGGTACCGTTGGCGCGGTCAAGAACGACAATAGGGTATTTTATTCCCTTAACGCCGACTTTTTGAATATCTATATTTCTGTTATCTTTCTGGTTTTGAATATCGATCATTACGTTTTCCCGCTATAAGAGACCTTTGCGTCCTCCGACTCCCAGACGGTGACTCGGGACACATCGACATGGTGATTTTTTGCATTTTCCGAGATCCTGTCGTAAATAAATCTGGCGATGTTTTCCGATGATGGATTAAGATTTTTAAAGTCATTAATTTCATTTAGATATTTATGGTCAAGTTCTTTCAGTATCTCATTGGTCCATTCTTTTAATATCCTGAAGTCGATCAGAATGCCTGTCTCTGTGAGTTCACATGAAGATACTGAGACCTCGACGATAAAGGTGTGACCGTGGAGTTTCTCACACGTGCCCCCGATTTCTTTGAGTGTATGGGCGGCAGAAAAGGATTGCTTTATCGTGACTTCGTACACCGATTCTCCATGTAGTTCTAAGAATCACCTTGGGAACTTTATTAAAAGGAAACATCTCAAAAAAATCGTCAATTTTTCTATGGAACATAAAGACTGCGTTATTGATCAGTTTCACCGATCTTTATATCGGTAATAATGGACAGGTGTCAAGATAAGAAATACTCATAACGGTGTTCTTACTGAATGCTATAAAGAAAGTATGATCCATCATTTTTAACTAAGGAGAGGTGTCCTTTTTGAAAGGAAAAAAACAGGGACATTTCCCCGGGAGAAAAAGTGCTCATGTTGCCATATACATAGTTCACGTCATACATGATGTGGGTGAACCCTCTTGCTCTTAATTCTCTGTGGACGGCTACAGGCGTTGGAGACCTGGAGAGGATTTTTTGAATCGTGTAGGATTCAAACATCGAATCAGAATAATAATCATGCTCGCAGAGAAAGCCCCAGTTCTTCATGTAGATGAGAAAAATTCTGGAATGCTCGGGTAAATTTTTATTTGCAAATTGGAATATGTTGTAGGATGGAAGCGTACGGCTTAAGAACGTTTCCCGATCCTCACAACCGATGGCGACCCCGATCGGCCTGACCTTCAGGAAATGGCCGGTGATATGATACCCGTTGAATGCCATGCCGCCGATTATCACGAGCATCAGAATGCAGAACACAAGTGTTTTTTTGCGGTAATACGACAACACGGAGCCGGTAAGGATCGCCAGGAAGGGGAAAATGGGCATCAGGTAACGAATCTGCTGGGCGCTCCCGGCCCAGAACATAAAAGTAAACGTGCAATATACCATGAAGATTTTTAATAAACTGTTCATATTGCGCATTCCGACAGCAAATGGAAGTGTGAGAATAAAAATCGGTCCGAGAATTCCGTCAAACTGCGGGCTGTTTATCTTTGCGTGGAAGCTCAAATTCCAGGGGAGCAGAATGTAATCGATAAACTCCCTTCCCATACCCAGGTTCTGAACAAATAAATCATAGAATCTCGCCTGTTCCGGTTCCCATCCCTTTCCTCCGAATATCTCATAGAAAAAGGGATAGAAGGGATTGCCCGTCATGATCCAACTCTTTATGTAAAAGGGACTTCCCACAATAAACACGACAGATAAATAGAGAAAGAGTATTTTGACTACTTTTTGTGGTTCCGAACGCTGACGGTTTGCTGCCCACAGAATGCCGAGGCATCCCAAAAACGGCAGGAGCAGGGCTGTGTACTTGCTGGCGATGGCCAATCCGGAGGACAAGCTGCACAGAATAAGCCATCCTTGTTCGTTCCGGTCAAGCCAGTTGATGAAAGCGAATACCGCCGCCATGGAAAAATACGTCACGAAGAGATCATTGTAGGCCATATGTGAGGTGATAAATACGGAAGGAATGGTATAAAAGATGACCGCGCTGAGAACAGGGAAGGAATGTTCGGGCATTCGGTGTCGGACAAACTGGTACATACCGAAGAGAACCAAGAGGAGAACGAAAAAGTGTATACCTTTTGCCATGACATCACCATGCAGAAACAATCCGACAAGAAAGAGCATTTCGCTGTGCAGGGGATAATTGGAAAAGAGGTTCCCTTCTATGAAATAGAAACCATGGTGCTTCAGAAAAAGCTTTGGTACGCCCAGGTGATAGATCAGGGCATCGGTGCCTGTTTCCGGTGTGAGAACAAGCAGGACGCCGGCTGCGAGGCTGACGATTATTATGAGCAGAGCGGCCTTATCACATCCGTGGTGGAGAGATTGTATCGCAGGCGTTGTGATGCGGGTACGTAATTGCAGCCAGCCTGCAAGTGATAGAAAGGCAAGGATGATGAAGAGAATATAAAAAGATGCCGGTGAAAGGAGCTGAAATATTCCCAGGAGAAAAACCGAATAGCCGATAATGGCTAAACCTGTCCCTGCGCAAAAAAAGGCCTGTTCGCCAAAGGAAGAGAAGGTAGCACCTGTTTTGCGCAAAAAAAACCATCCGGCTCCGGTAGCAATGAAACTCAGGCCGGCTAAGAGGAAAAGGGTCAATCCCTGCTGGAAGAGTGTGTTAATCATGGCGATTCAAATCAATGAGAAAAAATGATTGTTAATTTGTACACTTACCATAAAGTCGTATTTCCTGTAAAGACAAAAGCAGTTAATTTCATTTGCATTTGCTCCTGCGATGAAGTAGATACAGATCGTGGTAGTGATGCAAAGAGGTGAAATTGACGGATGATTGGTGAATATTACCGGTCTTCATCGAGTAAAACATGAATGGACTTTGTGCCTGATAGATCGGTGCGGTATCTAATAGGTGATAATGAAAGGTTATTTCACTTAAACATGCCGTAAATGCTTATTTGGTATAGTAATTGCTAAATTAATTGTAAAATTCACTCGTACATAATAATCATTTTATACAGCAAAGGAGGTGGGAGCACAGATTACTTTGTATCGATACAGAAAATCTCAAAGAGAGCGTTGAGAAGATTTATTGTATAAACACAAATTGAAAGGAGAAAAATAGTATGATTCGCACATTTTACAAGAAAAGAGGAGAAAAAGGTTTTACGCTGATCGAACTGATGATCGTCATCGCAATCATCGGTATCCTAGCGGCTATTGCCATCCCGCAGTTTAACGCCTACAGGCAGAGGGGTTACAATGCCGCGGCGAAGGCCGATGCAAAGAACTGCTATACAGCCGCCCAGGCCTATTTCAGTGATAATCCATCTGGCGTCATCGGTGGTACGACTGACCTGACCAACACTGGATTCAACCAGACGAGGGATGTCGTCACCAACGGATCGGGTAATATGGCCGCTTTTACCATCACGTCTAGTCACACGGCAAGCAGCCCGGCAGTCGTTTATTCTGTTTCGACATTGGGCGTCATCACACCGTAACGTTTTTCGCATTTGTATGAAAGGGGTAAGGAAATTTCTTGCCCCTTTTTTTTGAAACGGCTACACTGGCCGTGGAATTTATGACGAACGTCTGGGGAGGAGACATGGCGATAGCTGACTCAGATCGATGGCCGGTAACAGGCAGGCAGCTTCAACTGGTAGTCTGTCTTCTTCTGACGGCATTCACCCTGGCTGTCTTCTGGCAGGTGCAGTTTCATGACTTCATCCTCTATGACGACCCATTGTACGTTACCAGGAACCCTCATGTCCAGTCCGGCCTCACCAGCGGGGGACTCATCTGGGCCCTGACGACGTTTGATGTCAGCAATTGGCATCCCCTCACATGGCTTTCCCTGATGCTGGATTACCATTTTTTTCGTCTGAATCCCGCGGGCTATCACTGGACCAACCTCATTATCCATATCGCCAATACAATCCTTCTCTTCACCGTTTTCAGACGGATGACGGAAGATATCTGGAAAAGCGCCATTGTCGCCGCCCTGTTTGCCATTCACCCCCTGCACGTGGAGTCCGTCGCCTGGATATCGGAGAGGAAGGATGTTTTGAGCGCCTTCTTTTGGTTTTTGACGATGGGGGCCTATATCCGTTATACGGAGCGCCCGGGGACGGGAAACTATCTCATGCTCATCGCCGCTTTTGTCTCGGGACTGATGGCCAAGCCCATGCTTGTCACATTGCCCTTCGTCCTGCTTTTACTCGATGTCTGGCCCCTGAGACGTCTTGCTTTTCCATGTATCCCTTCTGAAAAGACTGTCTCTGTGGGCGTGGAAGGAAAAGTGATTAGCTGGTTTCATGCGATCCGGGAGAAACTCCCGCTTTTTTTTCTCGCTTTCCTTTCCAGCGTCATCACCTATCTTGCGCAGATGAGCTGGAAATCTGTGGGATCCCTGGAGATGTTTTCCCTAAACATCAGGATAGCCAATGCCCTGATTTCTTATGTGCACTACATTGTAAAGATGTTTTGGCCCGCTAATCTGGCCTTTTTCTATCCATACATTGTGTGGTGGCCTACCTGGATCGTAGCCGGGGCGGCGCTTCTCCTTGCCGGGTTGACGTACCCGATACTGAAGCACATGGGAACCCGTCCATACCTTACCGTTGGCTGGCTCTGGTATCTGGGAACCCTTATTCCCGTCATCGGCGTCGTGCAGGTGGGGTCTCAGGCCATGGCGGACCGCTACACCTATATTCCCCTCATCGGCCTTTTCATGATGATCGCCTGGGGTGTCCCCGAACTTTTTGGCAATTGGCGTTTCAGAAAAATTTACCTTTCCGTTTTATCGGGGGTCGTCCTGACTGTTCTGGCGCTGTCTTCCTGGCAGCAGGTGCAGTACTGGCGGAACAGCGTGACCCTCTTCGAGTACGCCCTGTCTGTCACCTCGAAAAATTATCTTACTCACAACAATCTGGGTGTAGCACTCTTCCTTGAAGGAAGAACAGAGGAGGCTGTGCGTCATTATAATGCGGCCATGCAGATTAAACCCGACTACCAGGACGCCCATTACAACATCGGCATGACCCTGGCAGCTCAGGGAAAGTATGAGGAGGCCATCCACCGTTATCGCGAAGCGTTGCGCATCGCACCAGACAATGCGAACACTCATAACAACATCGGTGTAGCCCTGGCGGCTCAAGGAAAATATGACGAAGCCATCTGCTATTATTCTGAAGCCTTACGGATCCGTTCCGATCATGAAAATGCCAGGGCGAACCTGGCGGCTGCAATGGTCCGCAGGGAGGGACAGCGGAAGGCTATCGAGGGTAAGACTGATGCGCGCCGTCCGACATCGCGCGGAGTGACCGGTGAATGGGGGCGGGATTGACATGGCGCTCGGAGAAAGAGAACCTTTTTTAAATAAACTCCCTTACAGGAAACTCGTCTTCCTGTTTTTGGCGGCAGCGACGCTCGGTGTGTACTGGCAGGTTCAGTATCACGACTTCATTAACTATGACGACCCCGCCTATGTGACCTCGAACCGCCATGTCCAGACCGGCCTGACCATCAGCGGGATATCCTGGGCCCTGACAACGATGGATCTCAGCAACTGGCATCCTCTAACATGGCTGTCCCACATGGCGGACTACCATATCTTCGGGCTGAATCCGGCGGGACATCATTGGACGAACCTCTTGTTCCATCTCCTTAACGTCATCCTCTTATTTTACATCTTTAACCGTTTCACTGGGGACATGTGGAAGAGCACTATGGTGGCGGCCCTGTTTGCCATTCATCCCCTCAATGTAGAGTCCGTCGCCTGGGTATCGGAGCGAAAGAATGTCCTCAGCACCTTCTTCTGGATGCTCACGATCCTTGCCTACGGATACTATGCCTTTAATCCGCACTGGAAAAGATATGTAGTGGTTCTGGTCGCCTTTACCCTGGGGCTTATGGCCAAGCCGATGCTGGTGACGCTTCCCTTCGTCCTGCTCCTTTTTGACTGGTGGCCCTTGAGAAGGACGCGGTTCAGTCTTTGCGACGGGGACATGCAGAACCCAGCCGGCCGGTGGATATCCCCGGGAGAGGGAAAGACGTCTGTTAACAGGCTGCTCCTCGAGAAAATACCTCTCTTCATTCTGACTATTTTTTCAATCATTATGACCTTGAAAGCCGCTTCAGGACAAGCTATTGCGGCAGTAGAGGTCCTTCCCATGCTTTCCAGGATTGAGAATGCCATCATTTCCTACGTGTTTTACATCGGCAAGATGTTATGGCCGGAGAAGCTGTCGATTTTTTATCCCTATCCCCCTATCCGTCCCCTGTGGCAGGTCTTTGGCGCGGCTCTGCTGCTTGCCGGCATTACGGCCGCGGTGATCCGGAAACTCAAGCCTTATCCGTATATGGCTGTGGGATGGTTCTGGTATGTAGGCACCCTCATTCCCGTGATTGGCCTGGTTCAGGTGGGCATGCAGGCCATGGCGGACCGGTACATGTATGTTCCCATGATCGGGATCTTTATTATGATCGCATGGGGTATCTCTGATTTTTTCAGAAGCTGGTCCGGACGGAAAATGATGCTTGCAGTTTCCTCCGGGGTGGTTCTCTGCCTCCTGATGGTATGCACCTTCCTACAGGTGCAACACTGGCAGAACAGCGTCCACCTGTTCAGACATGCCGTTTCAGTCACTTCAGGAAACTTTATTGCTTATAACCTCCTGGGAAATGCCCTGAGAGATACGGGACAATTCGAAGAGGCGATGACCAACTATCGTCAGGCTATCAGGGTAAACCCAGAGTTCTGGCCCGCTTACAACAATAGTGGGGTGGCCTTAGCGGCTCAGGGAAAGTATGATGATGCAATCCGCTCTTATTCTTCGGCCATCGTGTTATCCCGGAAGGCCATGGCCATGAGTCGCGATGTTGCGTGGATTCGATTCAACCTTGGAGACGCCCTTATGCAAACCGGCAGTATCGACGAGGCTGCATTCCAGTTTAGACAGGCGGGCAGGCTCCGGCCGGAGGTGGCGGTATTCCACAACGGTCTGGGTGTCGCCCTGATCAGACAGGGAAGGTATGATGAAGCCGTCAAGGAGTTTCGCGAGACTATCCAGCTTGATCCGGACCATGCCGGCGCCCATCATAATCTTGCCATGGTTCTTTCCCATCAGGGGAACCTCCAGGAGGCCGTTGTTCATTTTTCGGAAGCGCTTCGAATCCAGCCCGATTATGGGGAGGCCCGGCGGAATCTGCAGGAGGTTTTAAAGAAAATGACCAATCCACGGATGACGGATGAGTGATGGGCTATGGAAAAAAGCTTGAAGATTTCCAGGGAGGTTATCGTCTGCCTGCTTCTGACAGCAACAGTCCTTACCGTCTACTGGCCAGTACACCACTTTGATTTTGTCGCCTGCGACGACAACATCTATGTAACGGAGAACCACCATGTCAGAGAGGGTCTGTCCGGCCGAAACATCGTTTGGGCCTTCACGACCACCGATACGACCAACTGGCATCCCCTGACATGGCTTTCTCTTTTGGCGGATTCCTCTCTTTACGGTCTTTACGCAGGGGGCTATCATCTCACCAATGTTCTGCTTCACCTGACCAATTCCCTCCTGCTTTTCTTCCTCCTCAGGCGGATGACGGGGACCACAGTCAGGAGCGGTTTTGCCGCGGCCCTGTTTGCACTCCATCCCATAAACGTGGAATCCGTCGCCTGGGTGGCGGAGAGGAAAAATGTCCTCAGCACCTTCTTCTGGTTTGCGACGATATGGGCCTATGCAGGGTATGCCACCCATCCCGGCTGGAGGCGCTATCTCATCGTGATCCTTCTGTTTGCTGCAGGTCTCATGGCGAAGCCCATGCTGATCACACTCCCTGTCGTCCTGCTTTTGATTGATTACTGGCCCCTTAGGCGCTTTTCTGCCGGAGAGACGGATAAAAGCAACACAGTACTGTATGAAGTGAAAAGTGGCTCAAAAAGGAGGGTGGCTTTATGTCTCATCAGGGAAAAAATTCCTCTTCTTCTCCTGTCTGTCATATCCGCCTCTGTAACGCTATACATTGCAGACATGGGCGGTGCCGTCAAGTCTCTATCTGCCTTTCCTCTTGAAGGGAGAATCGCCAATGCCTTGGTCTCTTACGGAGTCTACCTCGAGAAAATGGTTTGGCCTGTCGAATTGGCGTTTTTCTATCCCTGGAGGGAGGTCATCTCTCCGTCACAGATCATTCTTTCCGCCTCACTCATGACGGGACTGACCGCTTTCGTTTTATGGGGTGCGAAACGCCGGCCGTACTTGCCCGTCGGCTGGATGTGGTACATATTGACCCTGGTGCCCGTCATCGGAATTGTACAGGTGGGATACCAGGCGATGGCAGACCGGTATGCCTATGTTCCTATGATAGGGATCTTCATTATGGTGGCCTGGGGCGTTCCCGATCTCTTTTCGAGATTTTCACGACACCATGGGATTTTCATTTTCCTGTCGGCGGGAGTGATCGCTGCTCTGGCGGTGGTTTCTTGCTACCAGGTAAGCCACTGGCAAAACTCTGAAAAGGTTTTTAGCCATGCCCTCCAGGTAACGCGAGATAACCATATGGCGCAAAACGGCATGGGTTATTATTATCTTGTTCGGGGAGATTATGAACAGGCGGAGGTTCATCTCCAGGAGTCCCTTCGGATCAGACCGGATTATATCGATGCGCAGAACAATTTGGGCATCGTGTACATGAAACAGTCACTTTTTGAGAAGGCCATTAACCAATACCATAAAGTACTGGAGATCAGTCCCGGTGATGCCAGGGTGCTAAACAATCTTGGTGTGGCTTTAGCCTGCCGGGGGCAATATGAAGAGGCCGTTAGCCGATTCGGGGAAGCCCTCCGGCTCGATCCCGCTTACAGGGAGGCCAAAGACAACCTCACAAAGGCCGAGGATGAGCTGGAGAAGTCGGTCAGACGGCAAAAGCGTTCGCTGAAGATGCATCTGCCTCTGGACAAGAGACAATAAATTCAATATATCACATAATAGCAGAGAGGGAATACGCATGTTCAAGAATCAAAAGGTTATCGTCGTCATGCCCGCCTACAACGCGGCGCAGACTCTGAAAATGACCTATAGTGAGGTCATGGAGCAGGGGATCGTTGACAGGGTGATTCTCGTGGACGACGCGAGCCGTGATGAAACATCGGCCATTGCCAGGGCTCTTCCCCGTACCAGGGTACATGTTCACGACAGAAACCGCGGCTATGGGGCCAATCAGAAGACATGTTACCGAATGGCCCTGGAAGAGGGGGGGGACATCATCATCATGGTCCATCCCGATTACCAGTACACACCGAAATTGATTCCCGCCATGGCCTCCATGATTGGAAGCGGTCTTTATCACTGCGTTCTTGGATCGAGAATTCTCGGGGGATATGCCATCAGGGGAGGGATGCCCCTGTGGAAATATGTGGCCAACCGTTTTCTCACCTTCGTGGAAAATGTGCTTCTCGGCGCGAAGCTCTCCGAATATCACACGGGATACCGCGCATTTTCAAGACAGCTTATTGAGCGTCTTCCCATCGAGGGAAACTCCGACGATTTTGTCTTCGACAACCAGATGTTGGCCCAGATCATCTGGTTCGATTATACCATCGCCGAGATCAGCTGTCCCACAAAATACTTTGCGGAATCGTCATCAATCAACTTTCAACGCAGCGTGAAATATGGAATGGGCTGTCTCATGACGGCGCTGACTTTTCGCCTGTCAAAAACGGGGATCGTCAGATCGAACATGTTTCCCAGGAACCACCCATGACGTTATCAAACGACAACCGTTTTGCGGATTTCTTTGAAGATGAGAAATATATTGCACTGAAGAACTACCTGTATAACTATCTTCTCAGAAAGCGTGCCGTTGAGAAGGTGATGCGAAATGAAACAGAAGGGGTTTTTCTTGAGATAGGGAGCGGCATGTCTCCCGTTTTGACCTCCCGAAATGAGGTTGTTTATTCCGACCTGTCCTTTTCGGCTCTCAGAACATTAAAGAAGATCCATGGCAAAGGGCATTATGTCGTGGCCGATGGCATGAACCTGCCATTCAAGGCAGATGCCTTTTCCCACACCGTTTCTTCCGAGGTCATGGAACATCTCGCAGATGACCGAAAGGCCCTGAGGGAAATCGCCGGAGTGACAAAGCGTGGGGGCAGCCTTGTTGTCACGTTTCCACACCGACATTTTTATTTTTCCTTTGATGACCGTTTCGTAAACCACTACCGCCGTTATGAGCTTCTTGAAATGGAACGCTTGTTGATAGAGGTCGGGTTCGACCCCTTGTTGATTCGGAAAGTGCTGGGACCTCTCGAAAAGATGACCATGCTCATGGTCACGGCATGTATTTCCACCCTTCAGAGATCAAGAGGTAAGGCGCAAATCAGGGGAAAGAAATCAAAGCCTGCGAGCGTCATGATGCGTCTCTTCCGATGGACCAACAGATTGTATGCCGGTCTCGCACGGATTGATGCCATCATCATGCCCCGCGCGTTATCAGCCGTATTGTTAATAAAGGCCGTAAAAAAATGATCGAACCGCTTCGCGCCGTCTGTAACATAATCGCAGGCACATAAGGCCGGACTCGCTATCCGTTTGTTTCTTGCTGCAAAGATGAATATTGATCATTTAGGGAAAACCATATCGGGACAGGATCGGCATCGAAGAGCATACGTGATCGGTATGGCGATCTTTGTTCTCGTGACAGGCGTATTCATGGTCTTGAAAGCTCTTACAGACCGTGATATCGCGTTTTTATGCTCTGAGCAGGGTGCGGAATGGATTCGCTTTCGTGAACAGACAAAACTGAAGATACGGTGGGATCAATCACTTAACACTTTTTTCCGCACCACCTTCGAGGTAAGTAAGCCGCTGAATGAGGCCGTTTTGCGTTTCCGTGCAATGAAAGTGGCGGCAATCTATCTTGACGGGCAGATTATCTACAGGGGGAGCCAGTCCCTTGTTCATGAATGGAAAAAAGAACGGCGACTCGATCTCACATCAGGACTTTCACCGGGGGTCCACGAGTTGTATGTTGCAGTGCAGAACCATAACGGACATCCTGCTCTTATCGCTTATTGCACACCACTGAAAATTGTTACCGGTGAACACTGGGAAGCAAGTATTGATGGTAAATCATGGCATAAAGCCTTGCCTGTCAACGACACACCACCACTGCCGCTTTCGCGCAGTTTTCAACGCGCGGATCAGGCCCTCATCGCGAATTTACATTTATACTTGCCTATATTTATGCTGGCATTCCTTTGCACCCTGCTTCCTTCACACCCCACGCGTCTCGCCTGGACAATGATCTTTCGGCCGTCGGCTTTGAGGGTTCGCTGGGTGATCATTGCTTTATGGATCATCATGGCCGTCAACAACGTTGCAAAAATTCCTCTGGATGTCGGCATGGATATTAAAGGCCATATGCAATATATTACATACATATCTGAAAATATGCGCATTCCCCTTGCTACGGAAGGATGGCAGATGTTTCAGCCGCCGTTGTTTTATATCCTGTCTGCCTTTGTTCACAAAGCTCTGACTGGTGTTTTTTCCTCTGAATTTTCAGAATATGCCTTGCGGATCATACCGCTTTTCTGCGGGATCGCTCAGGTCGAGTTGTGTTACCGAACGCTGCAGAAGGTCTATCCGGGAAGAGACGATCTTCAATCCCTTGGAACCGTCATAGGGGGTCTCCTGCCCATGAATCTTTATATATCTCAGTTTGTCGGCAATGAACCTCTGGCGGCTTTCTTTTCCTCTGTAGTGATTCTGTTTGTTATTAGAATCCTTTCTTCTCCGTTGGTGCCATCTAGACACGACCTGTTCCTGACGGGTTTATTTCTGGGTCTTGCCATTCTGACGAAAATGAGCACTTTGCTTCTCGTTGTGCCCGTTGCCGTCTTTTTGCTCTGCCAAAGCACCGGTCGGGATAAGAAAATATTCACCAAAGCGTCATCTCAAATGATCGTTTTTGTTTTCGGTGTGGCTTTTCTCATTTCTGGCTGGTATTACATCCGTAACTGGATCGAAATGGGGAACTTATTTATGGGCGGTTGGGACCCGTCGAGAAATATCGTTTGGTGGCAGGATCCCGGCTACAGAACTCCTATACAATTGTTCACTTTTGGCGAATCGTTTTTTTATCCCGTATATTCCGCTGTTGTCAGCTTTTGGGACGGTCTTTATTCCACGTTCTGGATGGATGGATATTTGAGTGCCTATAACCGCCCTCCGTGGAATTACAGTTTCATGCTATCGAGTGCCTGGTTGTCCATTCTGCCGACAGCAGCGATTCTGACATGCATGGCTGTATTGCCGGCAAGGATTAACGGGAACATTCATAAAGGACTTCTTTTTGCATCCTTTTCCGTCATCATCTATATATCAGCCATTTTCTATATTTTTCTATCAGTTCCCGTTTTAAGCTCTGCGAAGGCATCGTATGCCCTTGGTCTGGTTCCCTGCATAGCCGTCCTCTTCGTCTACGGGTTTGACGTCATAACGCATGATTCCGTTTTAGTCAAAGGAGTTGTGAATGGTTGCCTTGCCTGTTGGGCAGTCGCCGCATATACGGCATATTTTGTCATTTAGCCAGTCCCGAAAAATGAATTTTCGTAATTTTCCTTGACACCGTTAAAATTATCGTATAGAAATGTGACCACTGGTCATATAATGACCATAGTTCATGCCTTGATAAGACCCTTGAAGAAACTGCTTTTTTTCATTTCGACCGGAGGGAGAAACCTTATAAATCATTGATATATCTCGATATAGTTATAACCATTGGATCCATGACAATGAGGGGTTACCAATAAAACCGCACTTTTTAATATAAAAGATTTACGAGAGGATCAGCTGTTTTTATGTTTGAAAGAAGAAGGAAACGGGAAAAAAATGTCAGAAAAGGTATTATCCTCAAATCGGCAAGAAGGCTTTTTTTTGAAAAAGGGTTCAAATCCGTGACGGTTGAAAGCATTGCGAAGAAAGCTGAACTGAGCAAGGGGGCCGTCTATCTCCACTTTAAGAGCAAGGATGAAATATACACGCAGATTCTTCTTGATGATATCGATAAGTTTCATAAACGGGTAAGCGGTTTGTTCGGAAATGGGAGCAGCGCCTCTGCTATTCTGGTTCGACTATCCGATATTTATGTGGATTTTTTTCTCAAGGACAAGGAGTTGTTCAGAATTTTGATGACATTCATGCTCAATGCCAATCACAGGAATCTGCCGGAAGAAGTTGAGAATCACATTATCAAGACGACCAATAAAACCATCGATATCATAGAGAAAATTCTCCAATACGGCATAGAAACTCATGATTTTCCTCCAACGATTAACTTACGTCAAAACAGAAATGCCATATGGGGACTCCTTAACGGGATCATTTCATTATATTTATTCACCGGATCGGAATCAAAAAGAGAAGATCTGATTCGTTCCACGGTCCAAACAAGTCTGGAAATCTTTATCCGGGGTTTAAAAGCGTCATGATGCGGTGGAGCAAAGCGATCAACACAAACCTTTTTAATTAAGAAGCGTCTTTTAACGAAAAGCGCTTTCACAGGTCAGGAGGGGAGGTTTTCTTATGAGCAATATGTTGGTTAATACGAGAGATCAGCTGTTTGTTCTTTTTGAGCAACTTGGTGTTGAAAAGTTGTTTGAAAGTGAGAAGTTTGCGGATTTCTCGAAAGAATTAGTGTTAATGATGCAGAGCGAAGCGGAGAAGATTGCCGTGCATGTCCTTCTTCCGGCATACCCTGAAGGGGACAAGGAAGGATGCATCTTTAAGGAAGGGAAAGTATCTGTTCCTGCAAGCTTTCATGAGGTATTCAGGAAATATGCTGAGGGCGGATGGCTTTGTCCCACGGAATCTCCTGACGTGGGAGGCCAGGGATTGCCTATTGTTGTAGCGACGGCATGCTCAGAGTTCATGTTTGCAGCCAATTTTCCCTTTCTTATGTATCCTGGCCTGACACACGGAGCCGCTCGTTTGATTGAACAGTTTGGAACAGAGGAGCAAAAGAATAAATACATGTACAACATGTATGCCGGTAAGTGGACCGGTACAATGTGTCTGACCGAACCGGGAGCAGGCAGCGATGTCGGCTCCCTGAAATCAGCGGCAAAGAAATTACCCGATGGGACATACAGCATCACCGGAACAAAGATATTCATTTCCTGCGGTGATCATGACCTTACGGAGAATATTATTCATCCTGTTTTAGCCAGGATCGAAGGTGATCCTTCCGGGACAGCAGGCATTTCCATCTTTCTTGTTCCAAAATACCGGGTGAATGACGACGGCAGTATCGGTGAACTCAACGATGTACGGACAGGTAATGTCGAGCATAAGATGGGCATCAAGGGTTCCGCTACCTGTACGTTGAATTTCGGCGATGAGGGGAAGTGCATCGGTGAACTTCTGGGAAAAGAGCGGCAGGGCATGAGGGTCATGTTCCACATGATGAACGAAGCAAGGCTCGAGGTAGGAATGCAGAGTCTCGGTCATGCCACCGCAGCTTATGAACACGCCGTTCAATATGCCAAAGAGAGAATTCAAGGTGTTCCCGTCTGGGAGATGAAAAATCCTGATGCCAAGGCTGTTCCTATTATCCATCATCCGGATATCAGGAGAAAGCTCTTATGGATGAAAGCCCATGTTGAAGGCATTCGGACCCTGATCTACTTCATAGGCTATTGCATGGATCTGGCAAAGATTTCAAACACAGAGCAGGAGAGAGAAAAGTGGCACGGGCTGGTTGAACTTCTCATACCGGTCTGCAAGGCATATTCATCAGAAAAGGCTCAACTTGTCTGCTCCGCCGCCATTGATGTGTATGGCGGATATGGATACTGTTCCGATTATCCCGTGGAACAGTATTTCAGGGATTGTAAAATTGCCAGCATCTATGAAGGGACAAACGGTATTCAGTGTCTTGACCTGGTCGGCAGGAAACTCGGTCAGCGAAAAGGCATGGATGTCATGAATCTCTTTAGTGAGATCAATGCAAATATTATGAAAACAAAGCGGGATGAAGATATCAAGAAGCATGTTGCTTATCTGGAAGAGGCTTACAACGCCTTGATTGATCTTACCATGCATTTTGCGCAACTCGGAAAAAGCGCAGGTTTTCTCATGCCCATTTTGAATGCGACCCCTTACCTTGAAATTTTTGGTGATGTTGTGATAGGGCATTTCCTGGTGCAGGCTGCAGGCCTTGCAAATGAAAAATTAAATGCCATATACAGGGAAAAAGGCGTGGAGGATTCAAAGGGAAAGAAACGTGCATTGGTCCGTGAGGATCGCGATGTTGCCTTTTACTGTGGAAAGATTGCAGCCGCGAAGTTCTTTGCAGTAGACGTTCTTTCCGCCGTAAAGGCAAAATGTGAAGCGATCAAATTCGGCGAGAACATCCCTATTGAAATTGCAGATGAATCTTTTACCTACTAAGTATAGCACGATAAAGGAGGACAATTATGGCTTATAACATTAAAAAAGCCGCGGTCTTAGGCGCGGGAGTTATGGGGGCGTCCATAGCAGCCCATTTGACCAACGCGGGAATCGAATGCGTACTGCTTGATATCGTGCCCTTCGAACTAACAGATGCCGACAAAGAGAAGGGTTTAAGCGAGAAAAGTCCCGAATGGCGTAACAGATTTGCTGCGAACGGATTGAATGCTTTATTGAAATCCAAACCGGCCGCTTTCTATACAAAGAGAAACGCCTCAATGATGAGAATTGGAAATTTTGAAGATAATCTGAAATGGCTCTCTGATGTGGACTGGGTTATTGAAGCTGTCATTGAGAATCTCAAAATAAAACAGGAACTCTTTGCCAAAGTTGAAAAGGTAATAAAACCGGAATGTATTGTATCAACGAATACGTCAGGTATCCCTATCAAAGATATTTCTGCCGATTTCAGCCCGAAATTGAAGAAGAATTTCCTGGGAACACACTTTTTTAATCCGCCCCGCTATATGAAACTACTGGAGATTATTCCCGGTGAAGAGACGAAGAAAGACGTTGTGGATTATATGGTGGAGTTCTGCGAGCAGGTGCTGGGTAAAGGTGTCGTGATCTGTAAGGACGTTCCTAATTTCGTTGGAAACCGCATCGGTGTCTTCGACATATCGAATGCAATCCGCTTAATGGTTGATAGGAAGATGAAGATCGATGAAACGGACGCCATTATCGGGAAGGCATTGGGCAGGCCGGGTTCGGCAATCTTTGGAACCCTGGACCTGGTGGGTCTGGACACCGGACACCATGTCATGAAAAATCTCTATGAAGCGGTGCCTGATGACGAGATGAGGGATATGTTCATCCCCTCGGATGTCATGAATATAATGATGGAACGGAAATGGTTGGGCAATAAGACGAAGCAGGGATTCTACAAACGGGCGGCGGGTGATAAGGGCAAGAAGGAAAAACTGGTTCTTGACTATACAACTATGGAATATGTTCCTGCGACCAAACCGAAATTCGAATCGATTTCACTGGCGAAAAAAGTGGAAGATAACGTCCCTAAGATGATCAAGACTGTATTTGATGGAACCGATGTCGCGGCGGATCTCGCCCGTGAGTATTTCTGCAACAATTTTATCTATGCTGCCAACCGTATTCCCGAGATTTGCGACAA
>JAPLJS010000125.1 GCA_026388545.1 Deltaproteobacteria bacterium | reverse complement strand
AGGGAAAACAGGGATTGCGCAACTTGCCCTGAACACGGGGAAAAGGATATTTCCCGTCGGTTGTAATAATTCGGATCAGTTGTATACAGGGAGTTTGCCTTTTGCGAAAAGCGGGCGGATAATCTACCGGGTAGGAGAGCCCCTTTCTCTTGATAATCAGTTGAGAGAATTCAGGATTGATGAACCATTCAAACTGTTTTCCAAAGAATCACAGCAGAAATATAAAAGGCAGTTCGAACAGGTAACAAGAATTATAATGGAAAGCATCAACCAGCTCTTGGACGAGAAGTACCGGCGCGAATTCGCCGGGTCTTAACGTCAGCGATTTTCATATTGCCAAATCAGTGTACCCGGGGCCGGGTATTCTTAACGTATCAACGTTCGAATTTCGCAGGTTCCCTGCCCCCGCTTTTTTTAAACCTCGTGTATTTTTACGTTCAGTATTGTATCTCCCTGCTGAATTACATCGACGACTTCCTGGCCGCTCACTACTTTACCGAATACCGTGTGTCTTCCATCCAGGTGCGGCTGAGGGGAATGGGTAATGAAGAACTGGCTTCCGTTCGTGTTTGGCCCGGAGTTCGCCATCGAAATCACCCCTGTTTCGTGCTTTAACGGATTCCCCTTCAACTCATCTTCAAACCTGTAGCCGGGGCCGCCTCTCCCTGTACCTGTCGGATCTCCACCCTGAATTACGAAATCGCTGATCACTCGATGAAAAGATACGTCGTCATAGAAACCCTCCCTCGCCAGGAAGACGAAGTTATTAACTGTTTTAGGCGCATGGTGTGGATACAGTTCCAATTCAATAACTCCCTTATTGGTCTCAATAACCGCCCTATATGCCTTGACCGGGTCAATCTGCATTTCAGGTGGACTCTTCCATTCCAGCTTTTTCATACTTTATTTCTCCTTGACATGTATGTTTGGGAAAACCTGTACAGCCATTACTTTCTCTGCACGGTGTTGTGTCTATAACAGATATTTACATTTTACGCTATGCCGCACTTGACGCGGTATTCGGTTTTTTCATGGATTCCCGCCTGCGCGGGAATGACGTGAGGGAGATAGTCATTTTTAATGTTACTTTAAAAAATAGGTTTGAGTGGGATGTATTAAATGGAGTCTGCTGGTAGATGCCGTGCGTGTTGTACAATTGCGACGGTCAAGATGCCTCAAACCAATTGAATCGAAAAGGCTGATTCGTTTCTTGGTAATTTTATGAGCAATAGTCCAGTGTTCATGTTCGCCACCCAGGCTGAGGAGAAGCGTCCTCTTTTCTCCTTTCATACGTTCCTCGTCAAGAAATCTCTTCATCTCCGCCCAGAATTCGCCGATCCTCACCGTCGGCTGCTTATGGAAAGGAATGGATCGATGTATTCTATCTCCGATAACATCCTTGAATATGCTCCCCATCACCGTTATGCTGATTCCTGACGTTAACGAAACAGCAAGTTTCTTATTTTCTTCAAGATAACTAATAATCTGCGAAAATAACTCTTTTGATTCCTCGTTATTGAGTCCCCTGATAATCCGCATGGCATTAACAATGCTGTATATACCGCACAGCGAACTCAGGGCGCCCTGTTCATGTGGTTTGAGTTTCATTAGTCACCCCTTAAACCGACTAAATGTTCAAAGGTATATTCAATTATAGAATGTAAGAAGAGGAGATACCGAGTTCCTTCACTGTTACTCATCAGGGCTATATCTTCTCTCCTTCTTCAGTACCCTCGTATCTTTTCCTCTTACCTTCGCATTCACGAACCAGTCGATCAACTCTCTGGCAATACTGATTTTCCCGGGAATGGTGGGAAGTCTGTCAGGATCGTACCATCCGGCATCCGCGATTTCCGTTTCATCAATCTTTATCTCGCCGCTCTCATAGTCTGCGGTAAAACCGATCATAAGAGAATCGGGGAAAGGCCACGGCTGGCTTCCAAAATAACGGATATTCTTGACCTTTATACCAGTCTCTTCTGCAACTTCCCGTCTCACCGTTTCTTCGAGTGTTTCGCCCGGTTCGACAAATCCCGCAAGGACGCTGTACAACTCCGTGGTAAATCGTTTTACGCGGGCAAGGAGCACCCTGTTCTCCTTTTCTACAAGAACGATGACAGCAGGAGAAATGCGTGGAAAGGTCAAGAATCCGCAACCCGGGCATTCTTTAGCGTTCATGCCCTTTGCGCGAGCCATTTCCTTTCCGCAGCAGCTGCAATAACGACGCGTCCTGTCCCACTCAATTATATGTGATGCCTTCATTGCTATCTTGTGGAGAGACGCTTCAAGGCGTCCATACAGATACCTTAACCCGCGAAAAACCATTCTTTCGGCAACGGGAGTATTTTCGGAGATATCGGCGCAATAGCAATGGCGGCCATCACGGGTCCCAAGATACCATTCCCTGATCGGTTGCAGTCCGAGCTCAGGCAGGTCTTTAATAAAAGGGACAGAGACTGTCTCCCCTTCTTCCATGACCATCATCCCGTGGTCCATGAACACGAACCACCACGCCGGCTCTCTCTTCTCCGGTGGCGGATAAACAGAGGGAATAAATCGATTATCCATGGTTTAAAATTGATATTCCTCCGAAAAATGCGAACTCACTAACTTTTATGCATCCTTCTTTAAATCTTTCACCTTGTCAGTTCTCTCCCAGGTAAAGCCAGGCTCGGTTCTCCCAAAGTGGCCATAGGCGGCAGTTTCTCTATAGATAGGTCTTCTCAAATTCAGCATTTCTATGATCCCGCGAGGGGTAAGCTGAAAATGCTTTCTAATCAGTTCTTCAAGTTTTTTATGAGGAATTTTTACCGTTCCAAAACTATTTATCATGATGGAGACCGGATCAGCCACGCCGATGACATAGGCTAACTGAATCATCAACTTATCCGCCAGGCCAGCGGCGACAACGTTTTTCGCGATGTAGCGGGCGGCATACGTGGCAGATCGATCTACCTTCGTGGGATCTTTTCCGGAAAATGCTCCTCCTCCATGGGGCACTGTGCCGCCATAGGTGTCCACAATAATCTTTCTGCCGGTCATGCCGGTATCGGACTGAGGTCCGCCAATTACAAATTTCCCCGTGGCATTCACAAAATACTTGGTTTTATTATCCAAAAGTTCTTTATCAATCACCGGCTTTACCACTTTTTCTATCATCTCTTTTCTGGCCTTTTGGGTAATTGTCTTTCCCGATTTGTCAAGTATATCTTCAGTATGCTGACTGGCTAAAATCACCGTATCCACCCTTTTGGGGATGCCATTTTCATATTCCACCGTGACCTGTGATTTTCCATCCGGACCAAGATAGGGAAGGATATTTTTCTTTCTCACCTCTGCTAATCTGCTGCAGAGCTTATGAGACAGTATAATAGGCATTGGCATGAGTTCAGGAGTTTCCTTGCAGGCAAACCCTACCATCAAACCCTGGTCTCCCGCCCCTCCCACATCCACTCCCTGGGCAATATCCGGAGACTGTGTGCCGATGGCATTCAAAATCGCACAAGTATCTGCACTGAATCCATACGAGGGGTCCGTATAACCAATGTCTTTTACCAGTTGCCGAACAAGTTTTGGCAGGTCAACGTAACCCTTAGAGGTTATCTCACCCCCTACGATAACCAAACCAACGGTGACGAAGGTCTCGCATGCCACCCGGGCAAAGGGATCCTGTTTTATCAAGTCGTCTAACACGGCATCGGAAATCTGATCACACATCTTGTCCGGATGTCCTTCGGTCACTGACTCAGAGGTAAAGAAATATTTCTTTGCTGGCATTTTTAACTCCTTTCACGAAAGCTTAGTAGCATTGATATGATCAAGGCCAAGCAGTATAAAACAATGGACCTTGCCGGTCAATAGTAAAGATAGTTAGCCCATACAGCATGTGAAAAAGATAATGCAAGGTGAATTTATTTCCGCTCAGAAGGTTGTGTTGATGGAAAGACTTAGATAAAACTTTACAGGACGTTATTTTCTCATTTCAGAACGGGCAGAAAGGACAGCGTTTATAAGAGAAAGTACGAAGAGACTCTCCCGCAACGGCGTTGCCAGAGCATTACCGCAATCTGAGAGAGAATACCGCTTGTTGAGTCGATACCTACATCAACAAGAGAAGCTGTTCTTACGGCAACCAACGATTGATGAAACTCATCAGTCACCGCATAAAACACCACGCCGATAAAGGCGTATATTGCCCACCGCAGGCGCCATGCCTGCGGTGATTCGCCACGGAAGGCGCGAAAGAAAAGAAGTCCCAGGATGAAATACTCGGTAACATGCCCGGCCTTTCTGGTCATTCCGTGTATCATATCGACGTCTTGCTGTGAAAGCCAGGGAAAAAGAAAATGCAGAACCGGCACAATAAACCGGGAAGTATGCTCTGAGGAGAATGTTCCGGTTGACATCAAGAAGATAACACCCATCCAGAAAGTAACCGGAAGCCAGTATTTAATAAAATTTCGATACAACGCCGTCCATCACAAAGCAGGTTATCTTCGATAAACCACAAGATAATAACAAACAGAAAATCCGAAGATCAATTAAAAAAATCAACCCTCGCTCAAAATTATCAACTACGCCAACCCTCACCCTCAATGCACAATGAAAAGTGAAAATTACGGAGAGAAACAAGTATTTTTTAGCACTTTCAATCCATAGGGACACACCGCTGAACAAATGCCGCAGGTGTGACCCTTGAGGTACTGAAAGTAGTGTTCTTTTTTCCAGCTATCGCATGCCTGGACATCCAAAATGTCCTCACGCGGCAGTCCAGGATACCAGGCATTTCCCTTCAATGCACGGGCAGGGCAGGCAGCGACACAGCGAGTACAGCGGCCGCAGAAGTTGCGCTCTACAGGCGGCCCACAGGGGAGGATCATATCCGTGAACACGGTTCCCAGGCGAATCCATGAGCCATAGGTGCGGGTAATAAGCTGACAATGGCGGCCTATCCAGCCCAGTCCTGACCGGGTGGCCGCGGTCTTGTGAGGAAAATCTCCCTTGATATTTACCGTATCGGTGCGTTCTGAAGCAGCCAAAGGTTTGGCTCGAAAGCCCCGGTCTCTGATCTCGGCTGCCAGCCTCTCTGCCAGGTCGTTGATTCGGGCGTTCACTCCGGCATATTCATCAGCGTAGGCCTGGTTTGGGCCTTGCAGGATACCGGCCATAATCAAGGGATTCATGGGAATAGCCCATGAAAGGGCGGATGGAAACCCCTGTCCTGGTGCATCATTGGGTGTGGAAAAACCGTGAAGGTCAGCCGCACCCCATAGGGGAATTTTCTGTGTCTGCATCCACGAGGTCAGCCAGGAAGGGAAAGGGGGAGAAGCTGTCGGCAAAGGAGTGTCTCCTTAACTTTTTATTCTGTTAATTCCCGATTCTCAATATCCTGATACCGCAGGGCTCAATATCAACCTTAATATCACTACCCTCTGATTCATACCAGGCTCCGCTTATTCTGTCCTCCAAGTGTATTTTATTTGTATCCTTTATAAAAGAGGAAAGGTTAACCTGTAAACAATATCCATTATGAATATCAAGATTGGCAAAGATCAGATAACCACCGTCGAGTTCTTTCTCCGGGCGGCGCAAGGCGCCCAGCACTGCGCCGTGGCTGCCGTCGATAAATTCCACATTCCCGGCTTGATGAAACACGGATGATTCTGCAAGCACTCGGTTAATATTTCTTATTTCTTCAGTGATATACACATTTTCCTGGAATGTATACTTTTCTTTCCTGCCGATAAAATCTATTTTCTCCGGATGCCCATATTCAACTCCCTGAACGATGCCGGTTTGTCCCGTACCCATGAGAGCTGTCACTGCATAGCGCGGCACAGCAGCCTCTGCTTTGCCGAAAAGCTGGGCCGGTACTCCTGTATCATGTGTGGTAATGGGGAGAAAAAAGCGTACTTTCCGTCCTATGCCATGAATGTAACGCAGATAATTCCGCAGATCATGAGCATAGGGGTATTCCCACTGATTGGCTAAAAAAAGATTGATCTGCCATTCAGCAGCTTTTTTCAGAATAGTATTGGAATCTGTAAAGAACTCCGCCATAACAACCAGGTCTGGATAGGCGCCGCGCAGCTCTTCAAGCAGGTTCGTGATAAACCCTTCATGGCTTGAATGCAGGTTGTCAAGTCGGATCATGCCACCGGTGAGCCGGGCGAAATGGGACCAGAACAGGGAATATTTGTTCATATAATCCCAGATATCGCTGCGAATGTCAGGATTGGGATGATCATAATATATTTTTACAAGATCCCCCCATTTCAGCCATGAGTTCATATGCCAGCAACCGGAACGCTTCAGACCGTCTTTTTCACTCTTGTCGGGCACTATCCACTCCGGGCATAGTTGCACCATTTTGCTTCTGATCCCTATGTGATTGAGCACCAGGTCAAAACAAAGCCGGATTCCCAGTTCTCTGGCCCTTTCAACAAATGTTTCAAAGACAGCAAAACCGGAAGTATTTTCTTTTCCGCCGTAAGCTTTATCGATGGAAAAAAGATCGTAAGCGGAATAGGGGCTTTCAGAAAAATCAAGGCTGGTCATGGGCAGAAGATGAATTGCATTGAAACCAAGCCCTGCGATGTGGGGGAGAAGATCTATCCAGTCGCTGATTGAACCTGAAACCGACGGTATCAAAGTATACATCCTGATATCCTTCAAGGCCTCCGGATCCACAATTACATGGCTGAAAGGAACCCTGTCCCAGTACCAGGTTTTGCCGTTATCAAGAGAATATTTTAATTTGAATTTATAGCTGCCGCAGAACCTTGCCTTATATGATAATCTGTAGCTTCTGCTCGTTTCCCGTTTGAATTCCAGCTCTTGCCATTCGTCTTTTTGACAGTCGATATTTGTATAGAGCAATACTTTGGCACGCGCTTCCTCTTGTTGAAATTCGACTTCCAACGGGAGATGTTCGTTCTGATAGATTCTGAAAAAATCATCGGGAACGACAGAGAAGGAGCGTTGCAAAAGGCCTTCTTTTCCTATTCTCATATTCCGGGATGTAAGATCCGGAATTTCAAAAGGAAGGAAGGGAGGTTGTTCTGCCATGAGTTAGGTCCTTATAGAATGAGTTACAGAGAGGTTGAGGTTTATATTCCCTGCACGACATTTTGTCTAAAAGGGAATACTGCTGTTAACTTCTGTTATGAGGTTGGCGTATTACGGTGGAGTGGGCATTGATATTATGTTAACCCGTAGTTGTCGATTTCCCAGCGTTCAAGTTTTTCAAATGCCTCTTGAGCTGCCTTTAAGAGTACATCAAGTTTAACAGGCTTAACAAAAAAATCGTCAAAACCGGCTGCACGACAATCTAACAAGCCATAAAAGTTACTATAGCCGGTAAAGGCGTAAATAATACCAATTTGATTCTGTTTCCTAATCAATTTACAGAGTTCCATACCACTCATACCGGGAAGATTAAGGTCCAGAAACATGACCATAATGCTTTCTTGTCTGAAAATTTTTATTGCATTTTCAGCGCTTTCGGCGGTCAATACAGTATATCCGGCTGAACTGAAAGCATCTTTCAGCATATCCAGAATGGAAACTTCATCGTCAACGACTAAAATCTTTTTCTCATTCATAATGACCACCTTCTCATATGCAGTTTCAGTTTATTCAGCATCTTTTCCCGAACTCTTATTAATATCAATAATTCGGCTGACTCCCGCATAATCTTGAGTTTGATACTCTTTTATTTTCATTAACTTTCTTGTTATAGAACCCATCCGTTGAGTTTGCTTGTGTATCATATCAAGTTTGCCATGGATAGGATCATCTTCCGAAATATTCTTTAATAATAACTCGGAATATCCTGAGATGATCTGCATGGGTTGATTCATTTCATGGCAGATCGCTCCTGCCATTTCCAGGATACTCTGAAGTTTTTCACGGTGGAGCTGCTCTTCCTCGGCACGCTTGCGGTCTGATATGTCAAGAAGGGTCCCCAAGATTGCCGGTTGACCATTATATATTATCTGTGAACCATAAGCTTCCACGATAATGACTTCACCACCTTTCTTCACCATTTTTAATTCGTAGTGAAGGGAATCAACTTCACCGGAGAGCCGCTGACGAAAATACTCTCTTACCATCGGCCAATCTTCGGGAGCTACAAAATCTTTTGGGGGCTTCATAGTAAGTTCATCCACCGAATACCCCAATATATCCGCCCCTCTGGGATTAACATATTTAAATACGCCGTCCTGAATAAGGTAAACCCCGACGATTGCCTTTTCCGCGAGAATCCTGAACTTATCTTCCGATTCCCTCAGCGCCTCCTCGGCCCGCTTATGCTCAGTGATATCCATTGCATTACCAAGAATGGCAGTCTTCCCTTCATATTGAATATAGGTGCTCGTTTGCATCACCCACATGATCTGTCCCTGCTTGGTGACAATTCTATATTCGTATGGCGTAGGATCTTTCGCCTTCAGCATCGCACGGGTCTTTATCGCAACCGCCTCCTTGTCTTCCGGGTGTATAAAGCAATCTGCATCTTTACCGATCAACTCCTCGGGAGTATAACCGATATCGGCCATAGCGGTGGTATTAACAAAGCGGAATTTCCCGTCCTGTATAATAAATACTGCGGCAAGAGAGCTTTCCGCGAGAGTCTTATACAGTTCCTCAGCTCCCTTGCGTTCAGTGATGTCTATGGCATTCCCCAATATAGCCGGCTTCCCTTCGTATTCGATGGGAGTAACTATCTGCATTATCCACCTGATTTGGCCCTCTTTGGTCACCATCCTGAATTCATATGGTGTAGTATCTTCACCCCGTAGTATCTCACGGCCTTTCCTCTTCACCATCTCCCTGTCTTCAGGATGAACGATCGTATCGGAGTTCCGGCCTATAAGTTCTTCCGGTGTGTAACCTACATACGCAGCTGCACTTGTGTTAATGAAACGGAAAATTCCGCCCTGTACGATAAATACGGCTGCAAGTGAGCTTTCCGCCAGGGTCTTATAGATTTCCTCGGCCTGCTTGCGGTCAGTTTCCGATTTTTCCAACGCAGCAACCCGCCGGCGCATTTCTGCCAACTCTTCTGCAAGTTGCGACTTTGTCTTCTCTTTATCTTTCATCTTTCATGCCTTGGAGAACATTGAGTAACGGTTGAAACGTTCACTATTTGCCGGACCGGTTTCAGTGCGGATCAATGATAAAACTTTTCCCTTCTATCGAGAAAAATATGATTAAAACGATTCAAGTTCTTGTCCCTTGACAAAGTAACATCTATCTCAGCGATACCGATTTCTTCAGTCTCGGCGCCTGCGCGGTACAGAATTGTTGCATTCGGGGCTGTTATCTGGCTTCTGCCTGTATAAGAGAAGCTTTTTCCGTTTCTCTTCTCCTCGCCTGTCCTGTTTGCCGTAACGGCAAAAACACGGTTTTCGAGACACCTGGTAATCATCGCATCCTGACAGAAGGGGAGCACCAGATTAGCACTATGGCAGATTACATCTGCCCCTTTGAGAGCGAGGGTACGCATAGATTCAGGGAAAAACCAGTCAAAGCAAACCATAACCCCGATTGTGCATATCCCTATATCAAAGACATTAAACCCCATATCACCCGGCTTAAACCACAGTTTTTCTTCATTAAAAAGATGAATCTTCCTGTACTTTCCCAAATACCCTGAGGGGGAGATAACTACTGCCGAATTGAAAAGATTCTCATTGTGCCTTTCAATCAGGCCGGCAACGATATGCGCGTTTTTCTTGCGGGCTATTGCACTCAATGCCTCTGTGGTCTTACCGCCGGGCAGCGGCTCTGATAGATCAAATGCCTCCTCCTTCGAGGTTATGAGATAACCCGTATTAAATAACTCCGGCAGAACAATGATCTCAGCATCGGTCCTTTCAATGAGTGTTACGGCTTTTTCGATATTGCCTTCTCTCTCACCAAATAAAGGATTGAATTGAATAAAGGCTGCTTTCATAATGATCACCTTAATCTAAGCATCAAAATATGACGGTTGGGGATTCGTTTCTTGATAACAGATTATTTATAGAAATCCCAGGAATACCCGTCCTGATTATCGTATTTTTCACCCTGCTGTCTGAGATAATCCCAGTATACGGTTTCATTAATATCAAGTGCTGCATCCCTCAATGCCGCAATCACATCCTCTGAGTTTGGCGGGCACCCCGTCACCTTTATCGACTTCCGGATATTTATATTTTCCTTATTTGCCTTGATGATGCAATTACCGAGGAGAACGGTTTTATCATACCCCGGCCGCGCCTGCATTTTCTTGCCGTTGAGGATCTCGACGCTGGGAAGAGGCTGGCCCTTAAATGCTGATAAAACAAGGATATTTACCATGTTGGCAAACGGGGAACATCCGGAGCAGAGGGTTTCATCGTATTTGGGGACAGCGATGCCGGTCACACCGAATTTTTCAAAGACAGAGGGACCGGTGTTGTCTTTGGTCCATCCCCAGTCCCACTTGAGAGGTTTGACATGATCTGCAAGCGCCTCACCCACAAGTTCATAATCATCCAGGTTCAAGGATTTGTTATGCCGTTTGCCATACTCAACGAAGTGAAGAATGTCCTGCGGGTCGAAGCCTATGGTTTTTGCCGCAAGCATGTCGGCGGCAAGGATATCGCGGGACGCAATGATAACCTCTTTTCTGAAGGCGTTTCCGAAATGAAGGGCGCCCCGCTCCAGGGCATAGATGCCATCCACGATTGTCAGCGCAGGTTTTACGCAATCGGCGACGAATGTAAAACAGTACTCCAAGCCAAGGTTTGTGTGATGACAGAGTTTTTTTGAAGAGGTTTTCAGGCAGCCCTTGAGATTTTTCAGTCCGAGGGATACCTTCGATTGGGCGTGGGTTTTCAGCACGGGAAAGTTAATGAGGAAGTCCGATTCCACAGCTTCCTTTGCAAGATGGAGCGTGAGTCCGTCCTGGACATTCATGATAACCGGTTCGCTAACATTAAAATCAACAAGCTTGATCCCGTATTTCTTAATCAGCTTGTAATATCCAAGACCTGTATATGCATCCATGGTCCCCGTGCCTTTTTGAAATTCAACCGATCCCTCGCCAATGGAGATATCTCTACACCCGTAATCTTTGAGCATGATGACCAGATCCTCAACAAGCCGAGTCGTTGTAAACACGCCGAACGGCGCTATTGTAAACTGGTTATCCCATGTAACGAGATTCGGTTTAATGAGGACTCCGGCATTCTTGTCCAGCTTCTCAAATCCACTGCAAAGCTCAATTGTTTCTTTGAGAGAATCGGGACTGCCGGTATACTGAACTAAAGATACCAATGGCTTCATAGCGGGCTTCCTCTTACTAAAAAAGAAAAGCACAGAGACGTATTAAATAAAAAAAGCATCTTTACCTTGAGATTTCTTTTCTTAGACTCTTTCAAAAATCGTTGCAGGAGCCATTCCCCCGCCCGTGCAGAGCGAAACGAGCGCGTACCTGGCCTTACGCCGCATAAGTTCATTGATCGCCGTGACACTAAGGCGGCAACCCGAATTGCCGACCGGATGGCCGAGGGCGAGGGCGCCGCCGTTCACATTCAGTTTGCTCTGATCTGCCTGTAGCTCCTTAACCCAGGCAAGGGGTATCGGCGCGAAGGCCTCATTGATTTCAAAAATATCGATATCATCCATGACGAGGCCCGCTTTCTTCAGAACTTTCGGGGTTGAATAAATAGGCCCCGTGAGCATGATCTCGGGATCTGATCCGATGACGGCGCTCGCGACAATCCGGGCAATCGGATTGAGCTTGAGTTCCTTTACCTTCTCTTCGCTCATGAGAACCACAGCGGATGAGCCGTCTGTGATGGTGCTCGCTATCCCTACGGTTATCCATCGGGTATTGGGTAAAACTTTAAGAGCAAAAAGCGTCTCCTGGGTTGTCTCAGGCCTGATGGTTTCATCGGTATCCCGGACGATCTCATTGCCGTCTTTATCAACACCCTTCATGGGCAGAATCTCATTTTTGAAATGCCCGTTGACGGTTGCCGTGTGGGCCTTCTTATGGCTCGCAATAGCAAATTCATGGCATTCTTCGCGTGTAATATCCCACTTATCCGCGATCATTTGCGCCGCTTTGATCTGATCAGGATTGCCATATTTGCTCGTGTAATATCCCCCGAAGGGATTTCCCATGGGCTTGCCGGTATACAGGGTGCCGTTCAAATCCGAGAACATGGTGTACTTCGACATAAATTCGCATCCGCTCGCAATCACCACATCCATTGTCCCGGAAGCAATCATGCCTTGGGCGATTTGGATGGCGGTGAGACTGCTCCCGCACTGACGGTTCACCGAGACGCCGGGGACGGTCATCGGTAACTTCGAGGCCAACACTCCCATGCGCGCCAGGGTAAAACCCTGTTCACCGACCTGGTACACGGTGCCGGTGATGACATCCTCCACAATTTCAGGATCGAGATCAATCCTGCGGACAACTTCATCCAGCGCAGCGCCCAGGAGTTCGGGAGCTGTCCAGTTCCGCAGATACCCATTCTGTCTGCCGATCGGCGTCCTCACAGCGCTAACAATAAAAACGTCCTTCATAAGTCTCCCCTTACTCTAATATTTTGATTATCTTATAATGTTATGGGCAGCTATTTTTTTGTGTAATCGTACACTCCTTTGCCGGTTTTTCTTCCAAGACGCCCTGCCCTGACCAGTTTTTTCAAAAGTGGAGCCGGACGGTATTTATCTCCCATCTCTTTGTGCATGCCCTCCATTACGCGAAGGAGCGTTTCATTCCCCACAAGATCGGACAGGGCGAGCGGTCCAATCGGATGATTACAGCCCAATACCATGCCCTTGTCTATATCCTCCGCGCTCGCAATACCTTCATCAAGGGTAAAAAAAGCCTCATTAAGCATGGTACAGAGTATCCTGTTTACCGCAAAGGCCGGCGCTTCCTTCACGACAATGACTTCCTTGCCGATCTTTTTCCCCCATTCCCTGGCAATCTCAAGGGTCTCGTCCGAGGTCTCATAGCCCCTGATAATCTCCAGAAGGCGCATTACCGGCACGGGATTGAAGAAATGGGTTCCGATAAACCGGTCCGGCCGTTTTGTGATGGCCGCCATCTCCGTGATAGAAAGACCGGAGGTATTTGTAAAAAACAGGCAGTGGGCAGGCACGATCTCTTCCAACTCCTTGTAAACCTGCTTTTTAACATCCATCACTTCTATAACTACCTCTACCACAACGTCGGCATTGGCGGCTGCCTCTTTAAGAGTGAGGGTCGGCTTGATCCTTCCCAGAATTGCAGTCATCTCCTCCTGGGTCTTTTTCCCCTTCTCCACGTCGCGGCTCAGGTTCTTCTTTATCGTATTCATCCCAGCGTCGATAAACCTCTGCTCAATATCCCTCATTGTTACCTGAAAACCTGCCTGGGCGCATACCTGAGCAATGCCGCTCCCCATCAAACCGGCTCCTAAGACACAAACATTCTGAATATCCATAATCCATCTCCTCTTTTATCTTTTATTTGGACCTGCCCCCGTTATGGGAAGAAACCTGCTTTTCCTCGTCCCATTTATTATTTACCTGCAAATATTTCTTTATACATCACGCGCATTTCCCTCTTCAGAATCTTTCCTGTTGGTGTCTTGGGGAGGGCATCGAGAAAGATTACGGCTTTCGGACATTTAAATGTAGCAAGTTCCTTCCGGCAGTGCGCCATGATCTCTTCCTCCGTAATTATCTCACCCTTTTTGGGAACGATCACCGCCGTTACCGCCTCAACCCACTTCGGATGCGGTAAACCGATGACGGCAACCTCCTGAACTCTTTTATCCAGGTATATGGCCTCTTCCACTTCACGGGTCGGGACATTTTCGCCGCCTGTCTTAATCATGTCTTTCTTCCGATCGGCAACGGTTATATATCTATCCTCATCCATAACACCGACATCGCCGGAATGGAACCATCCTCCCTTCATAGCCTCTTCCGTTTTCTCCGGATCCTTGAAATACATAGCCAAAGCATGGGGACCCTTCCCGCAGATCTCCCCGGGAATACCCTGTTGATCAACGGGTTTATAATTATCATCTTCCAGTCTTGTTTCCATGTTCAACCCGCCCATTCCGGCGGAGCCGAGCTTTTGTAATGCATCTTTTGCCTTGAGAATTGTATGATAGGGAGCAAGTTCCGTTTGACCATAATAATTGTAGATTTTCGTCCCCGGTAATCTTTCGATGAGTTCTTTCAACACCTCCACCGGCATTATCGATGCGCCGTAGTAACATTTTTTGAGACTGGAGAGGTCATACTTATTAAAATCGGGATGCCTGAGCATTCCTATCCAGACGGTCGGCGGCGCAAAGAAGAGCGTTGCTTTATAGTCGGCGATATTTTTGAGAATCTGACTGATATCGGGAACAAGCAATACATTGGTTCCGCCGACCCAGAAAATCGGGTTTAAAAACACATCACGCTGTGCACAGTGATATATGGGAAGGGCGTTAATAGAAATGTCATCTTCGTCGTACTGTCCGTCAATAATAGCTCCCATATACTGGGCCATCAGGGCTTGATTGCTGATGATAACGCCCTTTGGCAGTGTCTCTGTGCCACTCGTATAGGTCATTTGCACCGGGTCCTCTATATGAAGGAGTACATCAGGTTCATCATCAGGAAATTTTTTATACCAGGCATCAAAATCCTTAAATTGATCACTCACAGGAGGCTTCCCGGCACCCTGACTGGACCAGATCCAGGTTTTCACGGTGGGCATATCATTGAGGACATCTTTTACCAGATCATAGAGGGTATCCTCAACGATAAAGACGTTACTTTCAGAGTGGTTTATACAGTAGGAGATATCCTTGCCCCTTAAAAGATAATTAATCGCCAGGTAGATCGCACCTATTTTGGCGCATCCAAGCCAGGTCAAGACGTGGTGAATCGTGTTATGAGCCAGAATGGCAACACGATCGTACTTTTTTACTCCGAGGTCTGACAGCGCATTGGCTACCTGGTTGCATTCAGCTTCAAGCTGGGCATAGGTGAGTGTTTTATCCTGAAAGATCAGGGCCTTCTTGTCAGGATAATGGTATCTGCTGCGTCGGATCATGTCCGCAATGACCCACCGGTTAACCCTGTTGTATCGATTCATCAGGAATTCGACATTTTCTTTATTCAAGGTATAGTATCTTGCCTTCTCCTCTTCCGTTAAAGCTTTCCAAAGATCTGCCATACTTTCTTTCCCCCTTTTTTTTGCTCTCTATTATTTTAAATTGACCGATCCTTCGTACTGCCGCCATCCGATGCCGGAACTATCAAACACTTACCCTTTCCTGTGCCGCCTCAAAAATGAGGCGGCACCTGCACTGTCCACGATTGCGAATTGACCTCCCACTGAGCTTTTACCATATTTTTACATAGAGTTCTTCGGATTTTTTGTATAGAAATATTTCCAGCACAGGAACAGCCGTTACCGCACGTATGAAATTATGGAGATTAATAAATAAAAATCACTATACGAGACCTTTGAAAAACACACTCCTCACGTCATTCCGGCGGAAGCCGGAATCCAGCACTATGCGAAATGACTGGATTCCGGGTCAAGCCCGGAATGACGAAGGAAGGATTCAATGAGAAATTCAAAGGTCTCTATACATTGAGATGTTGAATTAAATGTATGTTACTATTATAAAGATGGAATGATGGTGGGAGGGTGGTCAAATGAGAGTTCTCCTCATATCCGCAAATACTGAACAGATCAATATTCTTCCGTTACCCATGGGATTGCATTGTGTCGCAGGTGCGGTACGGAACGCAGGACATGATGTAAAAATGATAGATCTTATGACCGAAAAAGATAACCGGTTGTCCATCAGGGACGCGATTGTTGCTTTCCATCCCGAGATAATAGGTATCTCTGTGAGAAACATCGATGACCAGAATATGGAAAACCCGATATTTCTCTTAGAGCAGGTGAAAAGAGTTGTAAACGATTGTCGGAGCAGTTCAGGCGCCCCTATCATTTTAGGCGGAGCAGGTTACAGCATCTTCCCGGAAAGCGCCTTGAATTATCTGGAAGCCGATATGGGAATACAGGGAGAGGGAGAGATGGCATTCCCCATCCTTTTGGATAGGATCGAACAAGGCGCCGACCTTACGGGTACACCCGGCCTTTATCTGCGGGGTCTCGGCCTTCAGGGAAAACGGGAGTTTGTGAAAAACCTGGATACATTGCCTCTCCCCGATGCTCATATTTCTTCTCTTTCTTATACCGGTGATCAGGAACGCTGGATGCCGGTTCAGACGAGACGCGGCTGCCCCATGAACTGCAGTTATTGTTCTACAGCGACTATCGAAGGCTACTCTATCAGGAAACGACGCCCGGAAAATGTCATTGAGGAGATTGCCCGCCATGCCGATGCCGGATTCCAGAGGTTTTATTTCGTCGATAATACCTTCAATATTCCTCTGCCCTACGCCAAGGAATTTTGCCGTAACCTTATAGAAAGCGGATTGAAAATATCCTGGAGGTGCATCTTTTACCCCGGGAAGTTTGATAAAGAATTTATTCACCTGTTGGCAAGAGCCGGCTGCACGGAGGTAAGTCTGGGATTTGAAAGCGGTTCTGAGCGAATTCTGCGCACTATGAATAAGAAGTATACCCCTGATGCCGTTCGCCAGACATCAGAAATACTTAAGGACTTCGGAATCAAACGGATGGGATTTTTGCTGTTGGGGGGACCCGGTGAAACAAGAGCGTCGGTTGAACAAAGCCTTGCCTTTGCTGATTCGCTAAACCTGGATCTATTAAAAATCACTATTGGTATCCGTATCTATCCCCATACGGCATTGGCGAACACCGCCGTCGACGACGGGTTGATCCTTCCGGAGGAAAATCTCCTTTTCCCAAGATTTTATATAGTCAGCAAACTCAAGGACTGGATACACGAAACCGTAAGGGTTTGGATGGCTGATCGACCCCATTGGATGAGTTGATCTGAATGTGAGAGCTTCAAAAAAGATCCACTTGAATTTATTAAGCATAAATAAGTATTATGATGCCTGAAGATTTTATCTCCGGATGACAGGTGACCTATGGAAAGAGAAAAAAAGATCATAATTTTTGGTCATAAAAACCCCGATACGGATTCGATCGTCTCGGCAATCGCCTATGCAGAATTGAAACAGACCCTGGGGTATGCAAATTGCTTCGCTGCCCGGTGCGGGAAGGTGAATCTCCAGACGGAGTACATCCTGGAGCGGTTCAATGTGCCTTCACCGGAGTTCGTGAGCGAACTCATCCCGAAGGTGAGAAACTACATGAGCTATCTGCCCACGACGGTTCCCCATGACATGCCGCTGTGGCATGCACTGGAAACCCTGAACAAAGGAAACTACAAGATGCTCCCCATCGTGGACGGCGAAGGGCGGCTTCATTCCATACTGCATTTCAACGCCTTCGCCCAGAACATGCTTAAAAAGATCGACCCCAATCGAAAGGGCGTCTTTCCCACCTCCGTGGCCCATATGGTGAAAACCCTTGGAGCACAGCCCGTGACGATCTTCGACGGAGAGACAATCTTCCAGGCCCAGATCGTCGTGGCGGCCTATGAGTTCGACACCTTCAAGGAGCACATCGACGCTATGCCCCTTCCCAACACCATCGTCCTTGTGGGAAACCGCCATGACGTGCAGGAGTATGTAATCGAGAGGAAGTCCCGGGTCCTTGTCGTGACGGGCGGACGCCCCATCAGCCGGGAGTTGAAGAAGCGGGCAGATGAGAACGGAGTTTCCATCCTGATTTCGCCCTACGACACGTCGACCACATCGTGGCTCACTCTTTACTCGTCGCCGGTTGCGCACACGGGCGACACCGCACTCAAGCCGCTCAAGGAAGGCGATTACATCGGTACTATAAAGACGCAACTTATGGAGTCTGTTTCCCGGTCTCTCCCGGTTGTAGACGGCGACAACAAGGTCATCGGCATCCTCTCCCAGAGTGATCTCATGCGCGAGCCCGACATCGAGATCATCATGGTGGACCACAATGAGAACTCTCAGGCCGTCGACGGGATTGAAAACTACCGGATACAGGAGATTATCGACCACCACCGGCTGGGGAACGTCCACACGAACTACCCCATTATTTTCATCAACAAGCCCGTGGGGTCAACCTCGACCATCATCGCCTCGCTTTACCAGGACTACCGGGTGCCCATGCGCAACGAGATTGCGTCAATCCTGCTGGCGGGCATCCTCTCGGACACGCTGATCCTGCATTCGGCAACGACAACGGAGACAGACCGCCACACGGCAGAGTACCTTTCGGCCATCACCGACCTTCCCATCGAAGCATTCGGGAAGGACATTATGGGAGCGGCTTCGCTCGTGGCCCTTAAGCCCGTGGATGATATTCTCTCGCTCGACATGAAGCACTTCGGCGAGGGCAAGAACTCATTCACCGTGAGCCAGGTGGAGGTGAGCACCTTCACAGAAATCATGGACCGCAAGGATGAGATCCTCGAAGGGCTGGAACGCCTCCAGGCGAAAACAGGAAACCTCTTCACGGCCATCATGGTGACGGATATCACGGAACTTGATAGCGTTCTCTTTATCAGGGGGGACCGGGTTTTCATCAGCCAGATCCGCTACCCGAAGATGGAGGAAAACGTCTATATTTTAAAGGGAATCCTCTCGCGGAAGAAACAGCTCATTCCGATCCTCATGGAACTCATTCAGAAAAATCAGTGAGAGGAGGATAGTTGTTTTTGAGATCGGGTGGATTTTCTTTAACGGACTGTACGATGAATGGAAGCGAGGGTTGTTAAGAATGATAACGGGGGGGCGCCGAATATTTCCCCCCGTTATCAAGGGTCAGGGGCCTTACCTGACATATTATTATTTCGCTACAGCCGCCTTCAACCCCTTCCCGGCAGTGAACTTAGGGACTTTTTTGGCTGCAATCTTGATCGGTTTTCCGTTCTGAGGATTTCTTCCCGTTCTGGCAGACCTTTTCGCGACGGAGAACGTCCCGAAGCCGACGAGAGTTACCTTCTCTCCCTTTTTCAGCGCTTTCTTGACCGCCTCAATAAAGGCATCAACGGCCTTTCCCGCCTCTGCTTTGCTGCAGGTAGTTTTAGCGACCACATCGATGAGATCTCCTTTGTTCATTCCTTCATCCTCCCTTTTTAGTAGTTGATTTTATTAATTAACACGTTCAGAAGTCTCTTGCTCCATTCACCAATGCACCCTAGAGAAAAAACCACTGAACGAACATTAATAACGGCTTCAAATCTTTTTTATCAATTGAAATTGCTGGTTTACTGCCTTATTTATTATAAAAAAGCAATACCAGAAAAATATATGGAATATACGAGGATAAAACCAGTATTACAGAAAGTGTGCTTCAACCATCACCTTTTCCATCCCGATTCATTCCTTCCTTTGGGCCCTTGTTCATTCACTGACCAACTGTTTCCCAAGTTCCTCGGCTTCTTTCATTAAGGTGTCATTATTTTTGATTTCTCCGGCATCCATGGCACTCCCATAAACCATTCCGACAATACATGCCTGAACATATCCGAATGCATCCTGAAACGTTCTGAGAGCATTGACACAACCGGATTTAACCGGATCAACATCTCCATAACTCATGGCTATTGCGATCCGTTTATCCACAAATGCTTCCTTGGCGCACGGCAGCAAAGCGAAACAGCGATCCATCCATAGTTTGGTCTGTGCAGACATGGTAAACCAATAGACAGGACTGGCGATAACCCACGCATCAGCTTCCCTCAACTGCTTATAGACAGACTGCATGTCGTCATTGATTGAACATCCTTTGCTATCAGGTTTCTGACAGGCATAGCATGATTTACAGGGGGCGATATTCATCCCATGCATAAAGAGGGTCTCTACTTTTGCGCCAACTGATTTCGCTCCTTTGGTAATCCTTTCAGCCAATAGAGCACTATTTCCTTTCTTCCGTGGGCTTCCCAGTAAAACGAGTACCTTTTTCACAGCTTTCTTTTTGGTCATCTTGATCCTCCATTATGATAAATGCGTGTTAATCCTTTGTTATTGGGTACTTCTTTAGACATACATCCTTCGTATCTTTTGTTTTGTTCTCTATGAACGTCCATTGATTCATGGGCATACTATATGATCCGTCCTTTTGTTTTGCATGTTTTTCAAGAAATTCATTATATGATCGTTCTGCCTCCGCAAAACATCTATCCCTCTGCAATTTAGTGTTTCTTTCGTTTTCCTCTTTATCATAACTGAAAAACCCCCAGATCCCAATTATCAATGCACCGATAATAAGAATGGAAATCGCAGAGGTTATGTGTGGCGGGTATTTTTCCATTTTCTTAATGAATTCACTCATGACTGTTTCCTCGATGAAAAGGTGATATGATTGATCGGCACAATAGCAAAAAGATACATAAAAGCCTACTCTTTTTAAGAAACGGGGTTTCAATAATCAGTCCACGGCGCCCTCATAGAGGGTTAGATTCTTTAGAAAATGTATTGTTACCATGACGGATGTATTTTGATTATCATTTTGAAATTAACCGGTGGTTGTCAGATGCGGTCGAGGGGGCTTTGCAGGCTACGGATATCTCGGACCATTCCATGGGTGTAGGTATCCGTGGTCTTGACATCCGTGGGTACCGTCTTACTATCTTAACAAGTGGAATATGGCAGGCGATTTGCGATAAGTAGAAAGAAATATTACCGTTTTCCCATGTTTTATGGTATGATAGAATAATAAGTGGACAATCCGTCCACCTATAGGGGGTGATATGGCGGACAATTTTCCAATTATTACACTGATAGGACGGACCGCTTGCTGATGCGCGCTTGGCCGTCGGCCATCTGTCCTATCGTCGGTGTTGAGCATCCGCTCTCCCGGCCTTTCTGGCTCCGCTCGCGCTCCGCCTATCAAGGCCGTTAGAGCGGACCCCGCCCCAAGGGGCGGCTGCGCTACGCTTGGTTTTTGGCACGGACAATTGCGTGAATGCAATTTCCGCTCCCAAAAACGGCAGCTCAACACCGACGTTAGATATGCACAATAAATGATACGGGAAAAGGAGGTGAGCGGTGGTGTTCAAAAAATGCACAGGATGTAAACGTGAATATGAAAAAGATGAATTAGAAGAAATACAATCAAAACAAAAATCATCAAAAGAAAAACTGCTAAAGAACGCATGCCCATGCTGCCATAAACCGTTAAAAACATATGATGAAAGTAGATTCCAGAAAAAATGGTATGGATATTTAAGTAACGATAAAAAGATGATCGACCATTTGGTTCTGGTCGAATTTAAATATTATGACGATGATTCTTTTGACGTAAAAGTCCCTCTCTTGAATTTAGAATTTGAAACGAAAGACTTTTCCGAAGCGATAAACATTCCCGACAAAAATATCTCGATCTACCTAAAGGATAAATATGAAAAAACATACGATGGTGAGCATAAATTTTTGACAGTAGCATTCAAAAAGGAAACTATCACAGAAAAGCAAAATATTACGGTTTGGTTGTAATGAAAAGGACGGACGTTGAGGAGGAGGTACAATGGAATTCGTTGCCCTGGACTTCGAGACGGCAAATGTGGATAGGTCATCCATCTGCCAGGTTGGACTTGTGCACTTCAAGGATGGTTCAATTCAGGAAGAATGGAAGACTTATGTTGATCCGGAGGACTTCTTTGATGAGATCAATGTTTCGATCCACGGAATTGATGAGAGCACAGTAAAAGGTGCTCCGAAACTTCGGGATATCGCAAGTCGTATCTACAGCTATCTGGATGATCGCATTGCCGTTTGTCACACCCACTTTGACCGAGTGGCTCTTCATAAAGCCTGTGAAAAGTATGAGCTGCGTGTGCCAACATGTACGTGGCTCGACTCTGCGCGCGTGACCCAAAGAACATGGGAGCAGTGCGCATACAGAGGGTACAGCCTTGAAAAAGTGTGCGCTATTTTAGGGTATCAATTTGTACAACATGATGCCCTTGAGGATGCAAAAGCTGCGGCGCACATTCTTCTTGCTGCTATCGAAAAGACAGGAATTGATTTACATGGGTGGCTTAAACGCGTTAAACAGCCTATTGATCCTTCGACTTCCAATATTTCAAGAGAAGGAAATCCTGATGGATTTCTCTATGGTGAAGTGTTGGTGTTTACTGGTACACTAGAGGTTACAAAACGAGAAGCAGCTGACATGGTTGCAAAAACTGGCTGTGCCGTTGCCACTGGGGTTACAAAAAATACTACTATTGTTGTTGTTGGTGATGTAGATGTTAGAAAGCTTGCGCCAGGTCAAGTAAAATACGCAAAACACAGAAAAGCAGAGAAGCTGATAGCTGAGGGTTACCAAATAAAGATTCTTCGAGAGAGCGACTTTAAAGAATTAGTATCATTAGCAGAAAAAGAAAATAAATAAGGTCATCTAACCAGGTCAATACAGCCGATCGCTACGCTCCGGCTGGTTTTTTCGTTATAAAAGAAAGGAATAAGAAAATGAAGAAAGTCATCATTTTGGTTTCCTTGATATTACTTCTCTTAGCGGGGATAAATTCCTATTCACAAGAGCCATCTCCACCAGCCATTAAAGGGCAGGTGCAACCAAGGAAATTCAATTCCAAGTCCAACGCAAATAGCAATATAAATACCAATGACAACAATAATAGTGCCCCAAAAACGGTGTTCCCAATCAATAAAATAAACACCCAGCGTAGCAATTCCGAAACCCAAAAGGCTAACAAGGAAAACGGCAATAGTCAGGAGGGGGCTGTCAAGAATGATCCTATAATCAGATATACTTTTTGGTTGATGATTTTCACAGGAGCCCTTGTTATCTGTAATGTTGGCTTGTGGCTCTATACAAGGAAATCTGCTAATTCCGCTAAAAAGGCTGCGGATGCTCTGCCAACCATCGAACGAGCATATCTGTTCATTGATTCTATTGAATGGCCGAAAGGAGAACTGGGCTTTACTTTGAGCGGATATAATAATCTTAATCTTATAAAAGGTATGATTAAAAATGTCGGAAGGACTCCCGCTATTCTCTGTAATGTAAGTGCTAAAGTTAGTATTAAAAAAAGTGAATATCCGACCAGGGAGGTGGTTCGCGGTAAATCGGAAATCGTTTTTCCGAAGGGAGTTATCATAACAAGTGATGGTACGGAGAATTTCTCCTGCGGGGAGGTAATTGGCCCATCGATAATGACCGAAAGTGATTTTATCCAAGCCACAATTCTTTGCTATGGATATGTCATATATGAAGACATTTTTGGCAAAAGTCATGAAACGGGTTTTTGTTATGAATTTAAACCCATCTATTTGGAAGGACGCTTCCACATTTCCAATAATAAGGATTTGAATTACTACACATAAAATAATGCTAAATAATATCAATCGTTTCATAAAAATTATCCCCTTTATAACCAATCAATCCAGGCGAGCGCGAAACGCGCCGCCTGATTTCCGCGATAAGCTGACCGCGAGCTCCGCTCACGCTCAGCTTATCGGCGTTTCTATAATTGAGCAAAGGATAACATGAAAAAGACTCGTGAGCTAATCCACCTAGAACACTTCAAGGAAGTTTGCCTCTTTTTTCCAGAGGGTGAAATTGAAAAGACAGAGAAGCCAGATTTTATTGTACATGCTTCGCACAAGCATCTCGGCATTGAGCATACTGAAATGTTTCAGCCTGGTGACCCACATGGCCAATCTATGCAGGCCCAAGATAGCCTGGCGCAGAGGGTGGTTGATAAGGCGAATCAGCTATATTTACAAAATCATAGCCAACCCCTCCTGGTTCAGATCTTATTCAAGACCAGAGGCAAGATGGGCAAGCAAGATGTACAACGAATTGCCAAAATGGTTGTTCATATAATCGAGGAAACCACTATCGAATCAGGTAGTCCTATGACACTACAGCGAACTAGACAAAACTCTGAGCATTTTCCGAAAGAAATTGCGATGATTCATGTCTACTACCATCCGAATGGAAAAGAAAACAGATGGGTCTGCTCAAGTATTGGCTTCGTTCCCCAGCTTACACCGGAACAACTTCAAGAAAAAATTGACAAGAAAGAACAAAAACTGGATAGTTATTCATCTAAATGCTGTGAGTTATGGTTGTTAATCGTTGCTGATGATTTACGTATTCCTTCAAGTGTTGATTTAACAGTGTTAGCTTCTACACATCACTACAGCACAAGATTTGACCGAGTATTCTTCTATTGGAATGCATCGCGGAAGTATGTTGAACTACAACTGGCAAACGCCAATTAAAAGGAGTAGATCCATCAAGCAGAAAATACGGGACACTTCCTCCATATTTTACCGACTACCCACCTTGAAAAAGGGCGACGACATCGGAGAATATTTAGCTTGAAAATTGAATGTACCGTCGTAGATTAGTTTTTTATATTATGGCGATAAGTGACTTCAGTGCACTGAAGTCACTTCGAAACCGGAGGCGTTTTTACTAAGATATTTAGGAAGGAAAATGGGGTGACACCTCCCACTACTTTTCAAATGTGGGCAGCGTTCATGTATTTTCTATGGCAAACGATAATTCAGCAACAGATCACATGACGCGGGCACATGCGCCGGAATCCGGTGCTGACAAAGCGGGTCCATCGGCTAGCGTAATGCTCGGCCCTATTGATGCTGCCCGCGTCAAGGCACAGATGCGGCGATGGCAAGATCGAGTGCTCGATCTCACCAAATCGAATCCCCTGATCGGACTCAACCGATCACGTGTTGCGAAATTTCAGGTGATCACACCTGATATGAATGCCCTCTTTTCCACGTTCGTGATCGACGAGAAGCAACTTCGGATGCCTCTCGTCCACAAACGTAAGAAACAGTCTGAACAAATGTTGCTCATTTCGTCTGACGATGAGTCCGAGTTTGTCATCGAGCCCGGAGATATTACTCTCGACGCAAAGCCCATCGACCTCATAAAAAGGCTCCGACGCATACACAACAATGCGCGCACCACAATAGAGGAACGCGGCGTCACGACCTTGTACCTGACGTTTGGCGCGCTTCAGTGGAACGACGACCTATTTGGCGAATCGGTGAGCCCCCTCTGGATGACGCCTTGCGAGTTTGAGAGTAAAGGCCCGGACGCGCCCCTCAGGCTTTGCATGGCAGACGAGGACGCTCAGATTAACCCGGCACTTGAGTACTATCTCCGCGAACGTCATAAGATTGACCTGCCTGAGCTGCCTGAGGATCCGGTCCAGCAGTCGTTGATGACGCTTCTTCAGCAAATTCGTTGTACTGTAGCGGGGCAGTCCTGGAAGGTAACGGACGAGGTTTGGCTCAGCACCTTCTCTTTCGAGTCCTTGGTCATCTACCGCGATCTTCATGCCCTTGTTGACGTTGCCATCAAGCACCCTGTCGTTGGCGCACTTTCCAGAGCTACACAATTGATGTGTAAATCTGAAGCGTTACCCTATGAACTCGATGCATTGCCGACACCTACAACTGTACCAATTCCAGTGCTGCCAACTGATTCCAGTCAACTTGAGGCGCTGACCTTGACCTCTTTAGGACATCATGTCGTTGTACACGGTCCCCCAGGTACTGGAAAAAGTCAAACGATTGCAAATCTTATTGCAAATGCGCTGGGCAAAAACAAAAAAGTGTTGTTCGTTAGTGCGAAAATGGCCGCACTGAATGTTGTCCATGAGAGGATCAAGGAACTAGGATTACAACGTTTTTGCTTGGAAGCTCATAGCACGAAGGCGGGAAAACAGAAAATCATCGATGAACTTCGGCGGACATTGGAAGCCGAAGCAAGCCACGATGGAGATGCATTGGATCGAGAACTCCAGGCGCTATTGAAAGTCCGTGATGAACTCAACACATATACACGGGAACTCCATTTGCCCAGCCAACCATTGGGGCTTTCAGTGTACCGGGCAAATGCGCAGCTTGCCAATCTTAAAGATGTTTCTGAAGTCCGTGGTGCATTACCTTGGCCCAATCCACTCGACGCAACTCAGAATGATGTTGATCAGTGTATCCAGGCTCTCGAAGAACTCGCAGTGAACTCAGAGGTCTTTGACCAAAGGACAACCCATCCATGGAAGGGGTTTTCACCCGAGCGATTTGGGCTTGTCGAACAGGAAAGCCTCATTGCCTCATTACAGGCCGTTGCGGATCTTTACCAGAAAATAAGTCCGCAGGCTGAACAGCTTGAAAGCCTTATTCCCGGTGCCAGATTCTTGTCTATCAACGAATGGGTTCTTTTCAGGACAGCGCTTACAGCCGTTGCAGAAACTGAGCGACTTCCGAAGGACTGGTGGCTGCACAATGAAGAAACTCTTGCCAGTCTGGCAAAGACCTTCGCAATTGCAGCCGAAAAAAGGACGGAGATTGACTCACTTTTATCTGAAATCCATAAAGCGATCGCTTGGCCGCTTAAGGATGCAGCAACCCTTCTTTCTCCAATTTACAATCGCTATGGGACATGGCACGCGTTTTTCAAACCGGCCTATTGGAAATGGCGAAAACAGGCAAAATCGTCTCTCTGCACAGGCGTCCAATTCAAACGAGAATGGATTAAATCTCTTTACGAGAAGTGTCGCCGCGCCTCTGAGATAGATAGTTGGTTCGATGAACAGCGAGTGAGGATCGATTCATACCTTGAAACATCCGTGGCATCGAGCCCGATCATTTTCAAAGACTTCTCTCTTTCTTTCACGGTTGCAGGGCTATGTAAACAGGCATTCACTGCCGCGGGCAAAGATGCAGTACCCATTTTATCCCTGAGTGCTGATCTTCGAAGAGCCGCTAAAGAAATTCTTCTATTGATTCCATCCGCAGATAATGCTCTGCCAGCGTCAATAAAACGATTAAATGATGATTGGCCACAAGGGTTCGTTCGGGGAGAACTTGCGAGTAGATCTTCTCTGCCTGAAGTTGCCAATCGTTGCATATCTCTTCTTTCATCTACGCCGAAGATGCGCGAGTGGGTGCTGCTTGATCGGGCACTGAAATGCTGCGCAACGTGCCGCTTATCCACTTTTTTGGAAAGTTTTTGCTCGGTTAGCGCGGGTAATGCACCACACATTTTCAAGCGCCGCTTCCTCAATCTATGGATTAGCGGTGTGATAGAGCACAGCCAATCACTTTCGGGATTTACTGCGGCCAAAGGACACGATCTTATCAACAAGTATAGAATTTTAGACGAAAGAGTCCGACGACTTGCAATAGCCCAGGCGCAAAGGACTGCTTCCTCCAACTCTGCACGTGTTCGTGCCTCGGAGGACATTCCTGAGAGCGCAAGTGAAGTCGGCATCCTTCGCCGCGAATTGCAGAAGCGGAAAAGGATTAAGCCACTACGAAAGCTTTTTGCGGAAATCCCACACGTTCTGCAAACCTTAAAACCGTGCCTTCTGATGAGCCCCATTTCAGTATCAACCTACCTGAAACCTGACGTGTTCCATTTTGATCTTGTGGTCTTCGATGAAGCATCCCAAATGCCAACAGCTGAGGCCATTCCAGCCATTCTGAGGGCTGCGCAAGTTGTTGTGGCTGGCGATCCCAATCAACTGCCGCCGACGTCGTTTTTCGAAGCATCACTCATACCTGAGGAAGAGGACGACGACGATGAGACTGAAGGGCAGATTCCCTTAGAGTCCCTTCTTGATGATTGCATAGCAGTTGTACCGGTATTCCATGAATCGTATCTCCGGTGGCATTATCGAAGTCATGATGAGCGACTCATTAAGTTTTCAAACCACTTTTTTTACGACAATAAGCTCATCACATTTCCGTCAGCTAATACGAGTGCGGCAGGACAGGGCGTTCGCTTCGAGTACATTAAGGATGGCGTTTACGATCGTGGCCGCAGCCGTACAAACCGGATTGAATCTCGATCGGTTGCTCGATTGGCATTGGAGCATTTCGTACGCTATCCGGAACGTTCACTTGGGATCGTGGCTCTCAACTTAAGCCAAAAGGAGGCAATTGAGGACGCGATTGAAGAGGCGTTGCTCCAACGGCCAAACCTATCATCATTTTTTGACAAGGGCCGCCACGAGGGCGTGTTCGTCAAATCGCTGGAGAACGTCCAAGGCGATGAACGGGATACCATAATCATCAGTGTCGGGTATGGCCGGGATAATGCTGGTGGTCTCAGCATGAATTTCGGGCCAATAAACACCGATGGCGGATGGCGCCGTTTGAATGTCCTCATCACTCGTGCCAAATGGATGTGCATTCTGGTTTCAAGCTTACGGGCGCAAGATCTCAGTGGAGTCAATCCGAATAATCGAGGTGCCCTATCCCTCCGGAGTTTTTTGGAATTCATGGAACGGAGTGGTGAGCTGCCGTCGGAGACTCCCGTCAAAACAATCGCCGAAACGAATGAGTTCGAGGAGGCGGTGCGCGCCGCACTGGTCGATCGCGGCCTTAAGGTGGACATGCAGGTCGGCGCAAGCAGCTACCGTATCGACTTGGCTGTGCGTGACCATCGCGACGAGCGACGCTACATTCTCGGCGTTGAGTGTGATGGCGTTACCTACCATAGTTCACGGACTGCCAGAGACCGTGATTTGCTCCGGCAGTTGGTTCTCCAGCGCATGGGTTGGCGTATCCATCGTGTTTGGTCAACAGAGTGGTTTCATGATCGAGAACGAGCGGTTGCCGGTATACTGAGGAGTATCGAGCAAGCGCAACAAGCACCTGTGGAGCGTCCGGTGTACGTGCCACCCCCCGATCCCGACCCAATCACAATGGTACCTCCTCAGCGGTCCGGCAAAGCCAAATCTGAGAGGGAGGATACACGGCTGCATAAACCAGGTGTGCCCTATGTACTTTTCAATCCATCACAGACACTGAGCCGCGATGCTCTTCTCAAGGAATCGTGCTGCGATGAACTCTCAAATACCATCATTGACCTTGTGAATATCGAGGGGCCAATCCATCACGATTTTCTGGTAAAGCGCCTGAAAGAAATTCATTGTGTAGCAAAGGCCGGATCGAATGTTCAGTCGAATATCAAACAAGCGCTTCGGTCCGCTGAGAAAAATCACGCAATTATACACAATGCCAAGCCATCTTTTTATTACTCACCTGATGGGCAAATTAAATCATTCCGTTTACCGACAGAAAAGGTGAGGCGTCCCATTGAGTACATTGCTCCAAGTGAACTATCGCTTGCAGTGCTATATTTCGTAGAGGATCAGTTCGGTGTTGTCGAGGAATATCTACCGATGGCAATTGCAAGACTTTTCGGCATTGAACGTCTCGGCGGCGAGAGTGCGGACATTATCCGCGATGTGATCAAAGAACTGGTGTCCAAGGGATCGCTTCGCCGAAATGGAATGCAGGTGCATCTCAGCTGATTGGCACCAATTGGCATAGGGAAACTTGGCGACAGCAAACTTTTCTTTGCGGATAAGTAGACAATATTGTTGGCCTCTTTGGCCGTAAACATCATAGTGACCGCCTAACGAGGCGTTCCACCAGCTTGCTTATGTTCCTCGTGAGCTTTTTGTGGGAGGCAGACGATGGCAGCACCAAAAGCGACAACCCTATTCCATTTTACGAAGAGCCTGAAAACCCTTAAAAGCATTCTCTTGAATTGCTTCTATCCCTATTACTGCCGTGAGGACATGTCGTGGCGGACCAGGGATCCTGACTCCTTCATCGCCTTCCCTTTGGTTTCATTCTGCGACATACCAATAGGACGGATCGCCGAGCATGTTGCATTCTACGGCGAATATGGCATCGGCATGTCTCGTCAATAGGGGTTGGAGAAAGGTCTTAACCCGATCCTGTACGTTTCTGAAACGTCGCCACTGACAGAAAGCATCCGCACTTCCTTCCGTGGCGCTGTTAAACTGAGAAAAGACCTCGGTGAGGACGACTACATCAACAGTATGCGGCACATTGCTGCCTTCGTGAAACCAATCGTCGGCACGATGATGGTGAAAGACAAACCCAAACGGAAGGAATTCTACCTTGAAAACGAATGGCGATACATTGCTCAAGATGGGGGAATTGAACCTTACCTCAAAAGGGACCAGTACGATGATGCCCTTACGCGTCAGAAGTGGAATGCTCAAGCGGAGATACACGGGAAACTTGAGTTCTCTCCGGACGACGTTCGATACATCTTCGTCCCAAGAGATTCCGACATCCCGGGTTTAGTGGACTTCATTGAACGTAAGCTGGACTCCCACTCTTCAGCGAAGATCAAATTACTGATGACAAGAATCACGTCTCTTGAGCATATGAGTAAGGACATGTAACCTAATCACTGCTGCTCCTGACCGGGCTGCCGCTCCGCGCCACCCGGCAGGAGAGCACGGCGTTGGGTAGCGATAAGCACTATAAAAGCTGGAGCTGTTTAAATGAAAGAAAAAGGTTTTGAAAGAGGATCTGATGTTGTTCAAAACTGGTTTGACCAGTGTGAAATCAATTTGGCCCATGAAGCTGATCAAGTTGGTTTATTTGAGCACTCTGTCTTGGTAGGATCGGCTCGTGAATTTATAATAAAGAGAGTTCTCAAAACTATCCTTCCACCAGTTGTGCACTTCGGTTCCGGAAAGGTATTTGATGCGAAAGGGAAAAAGTCTCGACAAATTGATATCATAATCTACGATAGCAGGTTCCCTGTTTTTGAAATTGAACCGGGTATTGGTATTTATCCGCTTGAAGGGGTTATTGCCACAATAGAAGTAAAATCGACTATCACAGGCAAATCTCTTCATGAAGCTTTAGAAAACTCAATGTCTCTTATACAGTTGACTCCTGGACTTGAGGATCAATCCCCGTTGGAAACAAGAACCAAGAATCTTATTAAGAACGGTGCACCACCTAAAGTTGCTCTGCAAAAAGTGTGTTTTGAATTCATCCCCGCAACTTACATATACGGCTTTAATACAAAACTACGAAAAAAGGCTTTAGCTAATTTCATAGACAAGTGGTTCGAATTAAGAAAGAATCCCGCTGTAGGCAATGATCTCCTATGTGCTGTTTTACCAAGGGTAATCGTTGCCGGTTGTTCAGTAGGCCTTTTACATGATGGGTATTTTAAGATCGATCAGGGGGAGGATGTAATTTCGCAATGGAAAAAGAAGAATGAATCAGATCCTCGTCATAAAATGTCATTTTGGGATACTAATAGGCGATTTGGTTGGCTAATGATTCATCTTATCCACACTGTCTGTTCACGGGTAGGTTTGACGCATGAATTAAGCGGTGCCAAATATGGTATAGATCACTATTTAAATATAGCTGATTATTTCGAAAATGATATGGGTGGAAAATCTGCTTGGCATAATATGTGGTGAGAGAATAATTTTGCTAAATCCATACCCAACCCGCAAATCTACCGGACGGCTTACAGCCGCCGGTGATCAGCACGTTAGACCCTAAGGGGGAAACAACAATGAACAACATCACAAAATTGATAAAAGACGAATTTGACAAAATAACAAAAAATTGGTTCCCCCAAAATGCCCCTACCCTTGAAATTGAATTTCCAAAAGATGATGACATTGAAACGGCAAGTGTATATGACGAAAAAAGAAACAAGATAATATTGCGAGTTATGAGCCATAATATAAACGATAATTTCGACAATGCAGACTGGTCATCCACGCAGCTCGAATTGTATCATGAATTGTTGCATGCTTATCAAGCGACACTAGATGATTCATGTGTTGATAACAGTAAAGTAAAAGAACTCAGAATTATCAGAAAAAGCTTTGTCGGACCTGGTCACTGTGATCGATTTTACCAGGCTATTATAGATAAAGCTGCATATTTTGGATTAAAGCCAGATGAATTCGTGAAACGGGTCTAACCAGTCGCTGAAAGGGAGAACGTGGCGTTAAGATTTCCGGGTGACCTTGATCTTTTCACCTGCCAAATATGGGTAATAGATTGAACTGCGTCGGTTCGGTCCACGTTTCCCTTTAGCTTTATGTTAGCTGCTATGGTCATGACAAATACATTTTCCTTAGATCAATTCGACACGGTTGCATTTGAACGCGGAATTTGTATAAAGAAGAGCGAGACAGGAGAATGGCTTCATATTACTAGCGAAACTCCCATTGCGGCATCGGTACCTGATGCACTTCTTAACACTATGCAGGTGAGACCCGTACTCGCGGAAGGACCATGTGGAAACACTAGAATGTCGCTCCTTTTGCCAGCAACGCAAGGGCGGCTACTCAGTATTTACCGAAGCGAACTGGATATGCCGCGGCCGTTGCACTTTGTGATGGGAACCATGTTGTACCATTGCACGGCGCTCGCGCGCTTATATGTAGAAAAATGCACCAACCATGTTAAACGGTGGCCAGGCAAAATGGCTAACGGCGAGAATCCTCCTTGGACAAAAGACAAAAAGGTTGTGACAGTTTTTGAGGATCTATTTTATGAATTTGAAGCTCTTGTAACCGCCGTGGTTAGGGGTTACGAATACATTAGATATCCAATTTGGGAAAAATACGAATCAGGCAAAGGTACGCCGCGGAACTTTGAGTTGACCATCAATAAATGCACGTTTCCACCTGAAATTAAAGAGCGCATTCACCGCAGTAGTAAACTCTGTTATGAGCCAGCAAAAGCTATTCGCCACTGTATTCAGCATAACGTAGATATTGGATCATCCTCCTGGTGTATGTTTGAAAAGCAAATGAACTTGTTTTGGAGCTTGATAGTACGAATTCCGGACAATCCAGAGGCCAAGTCCGCAACGGCGTTCACATTCCATAGAGGGCTTGATGCCCTTACAGCAGGGTGGGAGTATGTCACGGAGTTTTTTGCAGTTGCTGATATCATTATTGGTAAGGGTGATTTGTCATCGATCAAATGTGGCAACAGCTAACAAACGCATGCACTCGGACAGCAAAAAGCGCCGCTCGTTCCTTGCTCTGCTTTTTGCTGCCGGTGATGCGCGGCGTTAGATGAGAAAATATGATTGAACTATTCCATTTCCCCAAAGCATTTGACAATTGGCCCGTAGGTATAAAAAAAGGCAACTGCAAAGTGCTATTTCACAAGATAAGCGGTGAGCCTCTGATTGTTCATTCATGGCAAAATGGTTGTTTTGAGCTGAAAGACTTCCTTTATATTTATCTCGAGTCTCCACCTATCATCCCAAACGGGATATACCGCATTTTAACACTACTTTTCCTTGAAGATAGAGGCTCTCGTCATTTTCTAGCGGCCACAAACCCATTTGATTACACCGCGAACGACGTGCTTCTTGATGAAGGGAGGATAACTGAAGCTCCTGCGGATTTGGTACTACAGGAAGAAACGAACTGGGAAAAGAGCGTTTCAATTGGAAATAAGGATGATTTAAAGAATATGAGGTACGCTGAGGCACATTTTGTCTGTTCAGACTGCCTGTTAACTGGCTGTGCCAGAATTGGACCTGCCGAACTTTACCCGTTGTCTTTGTCAGGTGTTATCGACTTATCATCAAGTATTAAAGAAGCAATGCTTTACCAAGGATTAAGGCATGTACCATTCGATGATATCGCGAATGGGATATTCACGCAGAAGGATCGTCTATCACCTATTTTTTGTGTCAGTTTCAGGCGGATATACCGTGATGATAAAGAACTTATCCTGCCACTGCTTCCTTACATTAAACGAGTTTTCGGTATACTTTCTATTACCAGGGGTGCCTACCCGAAGCTGTTAGGAGGAATATACCTGAAGCAAAAGGATGGCCTTAAAGATGTTTATTATATGAATTTAAATAGCTATTACCGTGGAAATCTGGTTGGCGGTTCAGTGGCTAATGAGAACCCGAAAATATGGAACTTACTCTACTGCAACTCTGAATCGTCAAAGTTCAAAACAGAAATCATGAGCAAGTTTAGCTCCGCTTGCGCCGAAGTCGACTTAGACATTTCTTACTTCCGGTTATGGTCAATAATTGAATCGATTTCGAATGTTAAGAGAGGGAAAAAGGACCTAAAGACCATCAAGGATCTCATTACAGAATTATATCTACCTCAAGACGTTGAAAAGATCGTCCAACTTGAACTAGGTGAACGACGGTTCTCATTTAACGATCTGCTACAGATGTGGATTGATTGGCGCGATTGCACTGCTCATAATGGTGGCATTTACTCTTACTTTGATGGCCATAGAAAAATAAATAAGAACATAGTTGCTATGATAAAGGAAATGAAAAAGAAAAATATGCCTATAGAATTTGGGGAAGACAGGAGTCTTATGGTGTTAAAAGACGTGTGCTCAAAACTGGTAGAGGCATATATTAATGACAAGATTTAGGACATCTAACAAGACAATCCAGCCAATCGGCCATAAAGCGGCCGCTGGCTGATCTTCGTGATAAGCTGACCTTGATCTCCACTCACGGTCAGCCTATCGGCGGCGAATGCTTCGCCATTGCCATTGACCGGCTACGCTCACGCTCCGCCTATCAATGGCAATGGAGCCGACTCCGCTTCTCAGTCTGAGAGACCGCTATCGCGCTTTCTCAGACTTGCGATGCTCGCGGCTCATCCGCCGCCGTTGGCCTGCAAGAAAGAGGAATATGAGACCATGAATCCAAAGATCGTTATCAGGAACGAGACGCATGACGATGTTTGTGCGATAACTGAGGTGACTATCGCAGCGTTCAAGACCTTGGAGATCAGCAACCACACGGAGCAGTTCATCATCGAGGCGCTACGTGCCGCCAAAGCTCTTACGGTATCGCTGGTCGCAGAAATGGATGGCCGAGTGATAGGGCATATTGCTTTCT
>JAPLJS010000124.1 GCA_026388545.1 Deltaproteobacteria bacterium | reverse complement strand
AGCAACAAATCCATGTAACAATCAATCCGAAGCTCAATGATTTATAAAGGCCAATTCGTATTTCTTTCATATCAATAAAGTTGATCATCTCCCCGAAGAAACTGCCTTCACCAACTCCCAGCAACTGCACCCCGACCAGATACCCGCCATAAATGCCGACGACATTAAAGATGGAGGCCAGGAGGGGAAAGGAAATTATCCCCGCGAGAAGATTTGGAACAATAAGATAACGGTAGGGATTGAGGCCCATTACCTCCAGGGCGTCGATCTGTTCGGTGATCCGCATAATGCCGATTTCCGCCGCCAGGGCCGACCCTGCCCTACCCGTGACCATTAACGCAGAAATAACCGGCCCAAGTTCCCTGATAAGGGACAGCGCCACGGCGGGGCCCAAGAGGGCCTCTGCACCGACTGCACCGAATTTTTCCATCCCGTAGTAAGCTTGAAGGGTAAGTACCATACCGGTAAATGCCACGGTCAGGATAACAATGAGGGAAGATTTGACTCCGATAAAGCTGATCTGCTTGATGATCCTTCCGAGTTTTAGAGGGGGGATGAAGGTATATAAAACGGATCTGCCAAGAAAAACCCCCGTTTTCCCGAGATTTGCGATCGATGACAGGATATGATGCCCCAATCCCTCGATGGCATTGGCGATGCCTGTGATCATAAAGGGCCTCTCTTTTTTGCATGATCCTTAATGCCGGCCTGAATGACCCGATCTATTAATTCTGTCTGGGTAATTCCGGAGGCTGCTGCCTGGTGGAAAAGAACGGTGGAGGGGGTCATCCCAGGGAGGGTATTCGGTTCGAGCACAGCCACCCGTCCATCTTTTCTGACAAACATGTCGATTCTTGCATACCCTTTCAGGTCGAGGGCATTGAACGTCTGAACGGCAACATCCTGTATTTTTTTCAATATATCATCAGGCACTCTGGCGGGGGTTTTGTTTTCACCCTGACCGTAGAGAAACTTGTCTTCAAGGGAAAGGACATCATCAGTAGGAATGGTTTCAGAGGGAGTCAGGGCGAGGGGACGATCGTTTTCAATAATCCCGCAGGTAACCTCAATCCCGTCAATGAATTCCTCAACCAAAGCCGTATTATCCCAGCGTAATGCGTCTTCGATGGCGTCCGGTATGCCGTCCGGCGATACTACCTTTTTAACGGCGGTGCTGCAACCTTCCCTCGTTGGCTTTACGACACAGGGGAATCCGATTTCTTTTTCAATGGTATCAATAATTTCCTTACTGTTTTCAGGTATCCATTGCCGCCTGAAGACCGGCAACGTCCGGGGCACATCGATGCCGCTTACGGCAAGGATCTTTCGGCATGTAAATTTATCCATTCCTAAGGCAGAGCCAAGGACACCCGACCCTGTATAGGGGATCTTCAGAAGCTCCAGCAGACCCTGCAAGCATCCATCCTCACCGTACTTGCCGTGAAGACCGATAGTGATAAAATCAACCCGTGAACTTAACGCTTCATATGGGATACGCGTTGCTTCTTCCGGCAGATCTTCTTCAATGTCCTTGGTACAGTTACGCATCAGCAGTTTAATCGGTATCTCCCAGAGAGCACCTTTGCTGTCCATGAATATTGGAATGGGGTCGTATTTCGTCCGTCCGATCTTATTGAAGATATTTCTGCCGCTCTCGAGAGAGACCTCCTTTTCCGAGGATACTCCTCCCATGATAATCCCGACCCTGAGCTTCTGCGTACTTCTTTCTTCCACGGGTTATGTACTCCTTATGCGTAATAACTAGAAACTGACAGTCAGGGCTGCGTAGGGACCGGCAAACTTCAAGTCGCCATAAACGTCACTGATACCATCTATCTTGAGTCTCATAACTCGATACCCGGCATGGATATCGAGGAAAGGAAACGGTGTTACCGAGATATCGGCAAGCGCGTCGTAGAATACATTGCCTGAATACCCCATACCTGCGGCCTTAACTCTGGCCTCCAGGATATTTTTGATAAGACCGATATGAGCTCCGATACCAAGCATCGGAACCGGAGCGGCAAACGTTTCATTTACATTAAATTGAGATCCGGGCGTGGAAGATTTCATGCCCGCTTCTCCGTCAATATATTTAATTTTGCCAATAATGCCGATGGAGAAACCGGCCAATATATTTTCCAGATTGATCAAATCATACTGATATTCAAGATCAAGCATCTTTGTTTTGAGGTCTGATTCGACCAATGCATTTGCAGAATAGGTTTTGCCTGCGAAAGTGACCGACTTTGTGATATCCTTGGACCCCGAATAATGAAACTGGGTGTACATGACACTCACGTGGTGTTTACCGATTCCCGCAAAGGCTTCGATAGAGGGGAAACTTTCATTGCCAATTCCTAAATCATCTTTCAGATTTACCTGTGTGCCGGTTATCCCATCCTTATCCACTCTTAGGTCTGCCGTTAGGCTGGGAAACCAGTAATAACCTCTCGCCCCAATTTCAAAGGCGCTCACCGGCGGCACGAGGCCCATCATTAAAAAAAATCCGGCCAACACACAAAACATAAACGGTACACATTTCTTCATTGCGATCTCCTTTACATTGAGTAAATAATCTTGTTTGGAACATTTTTGTAAGGCCTGAAGGGAGGCGAACAACTGTATAAAGCCGCCTTTGACCGCGGACTATAATGACATTTTGTTGTTTTGTAAAGTCATTTTGACGGGCATTTCCCAATCCCCTTGAACATGCTGCTATGCTATGGAAGATCGGTAAATATATGATTATATTACACTACAGTGGTCCCTGTTTTTCCTGGTGGATTTTGATAGCGTTCTGTATCAGCTTGGATATAATCATTGTAGGAAGCATTCCGGCACAGGCCGCCTGTTCAAAGAAGAAGGAAGAAGGGGCCATGCCGGATGATGAATTAGGATCAGTAATGAGGATCCGGCCGTCTTTTGTAAGAAACCCGTCGATCCTGCCATAGGATCTGAATCCCAAGGCATTATAGGCTTTAAGAACTTCTCTTTTGATCTTTTCCACCACATCAGGGGAAATATTCTTCGGCGGGGTAAATTTCCTGCATCTCCCCGGCATGTATTTATCATCATAGGTATAATATTCGCTTTGTGGGTAAATCTCAGTGAGGTCAAGAGTTTTTGCTTCTCCATCCTCTTCTAAAACGATGCATGAGAATTCTATCCCGTCAAGATACTCCTCGACCAGGACAGCAGTATCCCATTTCAGTGCCTCTTCGATCCCTCTTTCGAGGGAATCTTCGTCTTTGATAGCAGTAACGCCAATACTTGATCCTTCTCTCGTGGGCTTTGTAAAGAACGGGAATTTAAAATGCTCAAAGAGTTTTTTCTTGACTTCAGATCTTCCTTCCCGCCAATCCCTTTCAAGGACAATAACGCTATCGGGAACATCAAGCCCTGCATCTTTCAGTATTTTCTGCTGCATGTGTTTGTCCATACCGAGTGCTGATGCCAGTATACCTGGGCCTGTATAGGGTATTCCCAGGAGTTCCAGAAGTCCCTGGATGCATCCATCATCCCCATATTTTCCATGAAGAGAAATGAAAGCAAAATCAATCTCCTTCCTTATGTCTTCATATGATATCCTTCGTGCCTCTTTTTCAAGACGCTCCGATATATCGACGGTGGTGTTTTGAGAAATGAGTTGCCACGTGATGATCCACAGACGTCCCTGATCATCCATGAATATCGGTATTCCCTGGTAAAATTCAGTATCAAGATTATCATAAACGTTCCTGCCGCTGTTTAGTGAAACCTCTCTTTCTGAAGACATGCCGCCGAATATGATGCCAATTCTTAACTTTTTCATATAATCAAAAACCCCAGAAAAACGTAACACCGCTGTTAGGGAATATCCATTCATGGTCACTGATGCGGAGCCTGATCGATTTCCCTTGTTCCCTGATGACCTCCGGATATGGCTGTTTCCCGGCGAAGAAACTGACCTCTCTCACATATTTAAAGTTTACTCCCTCATAGTTGAACGATATGTCTAAACCTCTGGTAGGGTAGACAAGATAGACCGAGAAAGTATTGTTACTTTTAGATTTCTTCGTGACGATCTCGATTTCTACCTTGGCCTGCTTGTTCAATTTCTTCTTAAGTTTATCATCGCCGCACCAGACTTCATAACCTCTTTCCGTACTATCTGTCCTGATAATCGGGATATCTTCATTGTCAAAGCGTACCCTGTCGACTCTGAAATCCCTCTCAATGACGAGATCGTCCACTCGATTTAAAAGCCACCGGTATTCGCATTGCTTATCATCGAAAAATGCGGCCAACTGTTCATCATTAAGGGCGCAACCTATCATGAAGATGGGATTTTTTATGGTCTTGACGTATTCGACATGGGTGGTGACCTTGAAATAATCCTTTGCTGAATGGTCTCTAAGGATTTCTTCCTTTGAAAACTCTGTTATGCTGATATCATATTTGAAATTCGTCCGCAGCTCCAACTGCCGGTCTTCTTTACCAAAGAGCGTTTCAAACATCTCGTAATATATGGCATTTCCCAGTTCTTCATTCCGCGCCCTTGTCTGAAAGCAGTGACGAACGATAGTGTCGATCCGTGCGATTGATTTTTCTTCATCAGGAATGAATATCCTCCTCAATCGGGGCTCCACCGTATTTGTTTTTCCTTTATGCAAAAAGACCCGCGGCGCCCTTTTGCCCAAGGCACAGAGAATTTCATAGCTGATCGTTTTTACCTTATCGGCAATCTCATCAACCGAGATGTATTCATTACCCTGGCTTCCCATCAGGACAACCTCGTTGCCGATCTGACAATCATCAATATGGCTGACGTCGATGGTGCACATATCCATGGAGACACGGCCGACGATCGGCGCCCGCTTCCCCCTGATCAGGGCCTCGCCCTGATTGGAAAGAATGCGTCCGTATCCGTCACCGTATCCAACCGGTATCGTTGCTATCTTCGTCGGCTTATCCGTTATATAAGACCGGCCGTACCCGATGCTGTATCCACCGGGAAACTCCTTAATGAGGACCACTCTCGTTTTGAAACTCATGACGGGTGCAAGTTCTGCTTTTGCCTTTGTTTCAGGTCCGGGATAAATGCCATAAGACATGAGACCGGGTCGCACCATATCCAGGTGAAACAGGGGATAATTGAGGACGGCTCCGCTGTTTGCCATGTGTTTGACGGGAATCACGATGTGGTGTTTTTCAAGTTCATCCAGAAGCGCCTTGAAAAGCTTCCACTGCATATCATTATAGTCATTTATGGTTTCACTGGATGAAAGGTGAGTAAATATGCCTTCAATGATGATACTGGAAAACCCAAGGATTTCTTGTATCATAGTGAAAGCCTCGTGGTGGATCGTTCCGCCTCTTCCCATCCCCGTATCCACTTCGATGTGGATTGGCGTCCGTATGTCTGACTTTTTACTTTTTCTTTGAAGTTCCCGGGCAAAGTTGAGATCCGAAACTGATGGTATTAAATTGTATTTAATGATTTCATCAATTTCGGAACCCGTGGAGGGGCTTAGGATAATAATAGGCGCTGTTATCCCACTGACCCGGAGCTGTACCCCTTCGTCTGCATTGGCAACACCTAAAAGAACGGCGCCATTTTTCAGGGCGACGTTGGAAATTTCAATCGCTCCGTGGCCATAGGCATCTGCCTTGACTACCTGAAGAATTTTTACTTCAGGGCCGACCAATCGTTTCATCACATTCCAGTTTTTCGTGAAATTGTCGAGGTCGACCTCTACCCAGCTTCTATATTTCTGATCTTCTTTTATTGACATCTATCTAAATTATTTTCTTGTCATTGTGAATACACCGTCCCATAGACCTTCAGGCGGGTTCTTTTTGAGTTCCTCACACCTTTCAATGTAGAGGTGCGAAGGTGCGTCAGCAGGTCTTACCTCCAGAACTTTATGGAAGCATTCGATTGCCTCATCCCACAGTCCCTGCTTGTACTTTGACAGTCCTTCCTCGAAGAGACTGACGGCATTTCCCCACTTTTCGGCATCTTTCTTTTCACCGAGCAGTTCATAGATCCTGACAGGCTGTTTTTTGCCTTTAACTCTAACGGAGTCCAGTTCACGGCAGAAAAGGACATCCTTAACAACATCATGTGTGTATTCGCTGATGATGATATTCGATCCGTATTCTTTATTGATTCCTTCCAGTCTGGAACCTAAATTCACGCTATCACCCATGACGGTATAATCAAACCGCATATCCGAACCCATATTACCGACAACCATGTCGCCGCTGTTGATTCCTATGCCGATATTGAGAATGGGTCTGTCCTCACCGGCCCATTTTTTCTGCAGTATTTTCAGCTCGTCCATCATTCCCAAAGCGGTTCTGCAAGCCCTGAGGGCGTGATCCGGCTGGTCCAGGGGGGCGCCGAAGACGGCCATGATGGCGTCTCCCATGTATTTATCGAGGAGTCCGTCGTATTGAAAAACCACATTGGTCATTTCCGTCAAATACTCATTCAACAAGTGGACAAGTTCTTCCGGCGTCAGCCTTTCCGATATCGTTGTAAATCCCCGGATATCGGAAAAAAGCACTGACAGGTCTTTTTTGTCGCCACCGAGTTTGAGTTTTGAAGGATCTTTCAACATTTCGTTAATGACGGAAGCGGTAAGATAATACTGGAAGGCGCCCCGTATTTTTTTCTTTTCCCTCTCTTCGGTAATATACCGATATACGGTTATGCCCAGATAGATCGTTATCATCGTCAGAACCGGGTAAATAAGATTCAGCCAAACATTGAAATGGGAAAATATAATAGTATTTATGACCACAAAGGACGCGACGATTAAAAGACTTAAAACTATCCCCTGAATAGCTTTAACCCTCGGAATGGCGAAGCCCATGATGAGACCGAAGAAAACGATTGAACAGACATCCAGTAACTTTGTGAAATCGGACTGCTGGAGAAAGTTTTGATGGAGGATGCTGTCGATTACATTGGCATGCATTTCCACACCGGGATACACGTTACTGTATGGCGTTACCCGTAAATCATAAATTCCTGTGGCAGTTGCACCGACAATCACAATTTTATCCTTGAAAGTATCCGGAGACAGACGGCCTTTGATAATATCAGAAATTGAGTAGTGGGGGAAGGTCTTCGCCGGTCCCAGGTAGTTAATCAGCATCCATCCCCTTTCGTTTGTCGGAATATCAATATCGCCTATTGAAATACCTTCGACGCCGACCGCGGTCATATTCAGGGTAAGCATCGGCCAATCCATATATTGGAGCAATAAAGACAGCGCCAGTGATGGATAGTAGTTATCCTGGAATTTAATGACCAGGGGGGACCACCTGATCGTTCCGTCGCTGTCAGGGAAAGCATTGAAATAACCGCTGTTTTCGGCTGCATCGCTTAAGGATTTGAGATTTACCGCGGCTGAGTAAGCGTGCACGAGGCGCGATTCGTCGGGCGTTGAATCGGCTTTAATTATCTGATATCTTGAGTTGGCGATGTTTTCTGCTGCTGTCTCGATTTCTTCTTCACTTAAGTGAGCAACGTCTTCGCTTGATAAATGAAAGAAATAACCAAGAGTGACATTCTTTGACCGTCCAATCGATTTAGCCAGAGCCGCATCGGTGTCTGCTGCCATTTTTTTCTTGTTGAGTAATCCCTGCACCCTTTTATCTTTAATCCTGGTTTTTTTTACTTCTTTTGAGAGCTCAAGAATGGTTTTCAGGCTCGAGTTTTCATCGGGCTCAGCAAATACAATATCGAATCCCACCGATTTTGCCCCGTATTTTTTTAGCTTGTCAATGAGCTTGGCATGCGTTGTTCTCGGCCACGGCCACCGTCCTAATTCGCTCAAGCTCTTTTCATCGACCGTTGCGATAACCGTCTCTCCTCCCGTTGGGAGTTGTCCCCTGGAGACCATCCTCAAATTAAGGGCTTTCAATTCCATAAAGCGGAGGAAAGGGACGTCAATAATAAACATGATGACGGCGATAAAGATAACAAAGATTGCAATTTTCAGAGGTGACATTGAGAATATTTTCTTTAGTCTTTCATTCATGGCTACACCCCTTTACAGGCTGTTGAAAAATGCCCATCTGCTGCGCTGCACTGTGCCCTTCGCCGTTCAACGTACGTCTATGTACGCCTCACGACTCAGGGCTTGCACGCCTTGCATCTGGACATTTTTGAACAGCCTAGTGAAAAGTCTGTTTTTCAACAGCCCCTTTGAGTTTGTCGAATAATACCAAACACGGTTTGAAAGTCAAGGTAAAGAAGGCAAACATTGCATAAACTTCCGACATAAGTGGGTTAATCGCAACAACTCCATGGGAACCGGTTTGTATGAAAGCATCTTAAAACCTTGACAGGGAAGATGTGTTAATATAAGGAGAACAATTATTGGTGATCGAGGAAGCATATCACCATCCGCTGTAGATGCAGAACTACACAATCATTGAATCGCAATGAATAAAGCCGATGTAGCTCAGCCGGTAGAGCAACTGATTCGTAATCAGTAGGTCGCCAGTTCGATTCTGGCCATCGGCTCCATAAAATCAAGGGGTTACGGATAAAAACCGCAGCCCCTTTTCTTTGTTGGGTGATTTTGTCCCGCTCCTGTCCCGCTTTTTTTATTTCATCCTCGCAAAATAACCACCCGCACGTAATATTTAGGGGTTCCCTTTTCAGCACCGACCTCCCATAACTCACCTGCTCCTGAAATTCACAAATCGTTAATAAGATCGGCAAAAATGCATGACTTCTGTAATAAACACAGTTCACAATCGACAGCAAACATTAACAACACAACTCACATTTTGCGGTTAATATTTTAATTGACACGAAAGACCGACAACTTTATAGTTCACGCAGAAAACAAAGTATTATCAATAAAATATCAATTATAAGCAGGATGATCAATATCCCGTAGTGGCTTTCCGGTAAATGGATTTTTCACTGGTGATAGGCAGATAGTTTCTTCTGGAGGCGTTTTATGAAGAGTTTAGCTTTCCCTACACGATTGATTTTCTGTTACACACTGACAATTTTCCTGGCGACTGTGATGTTTTACGTCCCGTCCCACGCGCAGTCCCAGAAGGAAGAATTTAGCAGAGGAACTGCCCTTTATAACGAAGGTGAACAACTATTCAATCATTTCGACGCTAATGGGGCGATTGAAAAATGGGAAGCCGCTCTTGCTATCTTTCAAAAGCCTGGACAGAAACGGGCTCTTGAGGGAATCGTCACGGCCCGTCTCGGTGGTGCATATAGTTCTTTAGGGAATTATCGAAAGGGAATTAGCCTCTATGAAAAGGCCCTTACCATTTTCGAAGAGATTGGCGATAAAAAGCTCGTCGGCTTTTTCAATGGTGACCTAGGGAATACTTATAACAATGTGGGCGATTACCACAAGGCCATTTCCTGCCATGAGAAGGCTCTGGCGATAGCTGAGGAGAGCGAGGATAAACGTAATAAAGGGAACTGGCTCGGCGGCCTTGGGATCGCCTATACTGGACTAGGAGATAATCGCAAGGCTATCTCCTACCTTGATCAGGCTCGGGCTGTTGCTGAGGAGATTGGGGACAAGCAGAAGATAGGGACGTGGCTAGGCAACCTGGGGAATGCTTATAACAATCTAGGCGATTACCGCAAAGCCATCTCATACCATGAGCAGGCTCTGGCTATTGACGAGGAGATCGGGAGTAAAAAGGGCATGGAGGCCTGGCTCGGCGGCTTGGGGAATAGCTACGAAAATCTGGGTGATTACCGTAAAGCTATCTCATACCACGAGCGGGCCCTGGCGATTGCTGAAGAGATCGGGGACAAACTAGCTAAGGGAGCATGCCTCAATAACTTGGGGAATGCTTATAGCAGTTTGGGCGATTACCGCAAAGCCATCTCATACCACGAGCAGGCTCTGGCTATTGATGAGGAGATCGGGAATAAACACGGGAAAGGAGGCGATCTCGGCAATCTAGGAAATGCCTACCACAGTTTGGGCGACTACCGCAAAGCCATCTCCTACCATGAGCAGGCTCTTGTGATCGCTGAAGAGATCGGGGATAAGAAGGGTAAAGAAGATCAACTTGGCAACATAGGGAACGCTTACCAAAGTATGGGTGATTACCGTAAATCTGTCGGTTATTACGAGAAGGCTCTGGCTATTGCTGAGGAGATCGGGGATAAACGTGGCAAGGAGTCCTGGCTCGGCAACCTGGGGGTTGCCTACCACAGTCTGGGCGATTACCGCAAGGTCATACGTTATTACGAGCAGGCACTGACCATTGCAGAGGAGATCGGAGATAAGAATGGGAAAGAAACCATTCTCGGCAACTTGGGCACCACCTACCACAGGTTGGGTGATTACCGCAAAGCCATCTCCTACTACGAACAGGCTCTGGTGATCGCTAAAGAGATCGAAGACAAACAGGGTGAGGGAAGCCATCTGAGCAACCTGGGGAAAGCTTACAGCGATCTAGTCGATTACCGCAAGGCCATAGGTTATTATGAGAAGTCCATTCGACTTTGTAAAGAGATTGGTGTCCCCTATGGCATTCCTGAGGGCAATCTTGGTGACGCCTACCTTGCATTGGACCACGACGAGGATGCATTTGCCATTTACACAAAACAGGATAACCCAATCCGCCTTGGCAGATTCTTCCTCAAGAAAAAAGATTTCCATAAGGCGAAAGAACAATTTGAACGGGATAGAGAAGAAAACAAGGAAGCCAAAAATGAAGGAATGTTGCCCTGCTGGATCGGTCTGGGCCTTTCGCACGAAGGTTTAAAAGAGTATGGCAAGGCTTATAGCTGGTTCACAAAAGCTACTGATTTAATGGAGAAGCAGCGCTCCACTCTGACCCCTGCTGAGCGAGAGCACTACCTTGAGGGTAAGGAGTTCAACTTCCCGAGGATTGAAGCCTACGAGGGGGCTGTGCGCTGCGCCTTTATGCTGGGGAACTACGACGACGCCTTTTACTGGGCGGAAAACACCAGAGGGCGAGTTTTGTCGGAACTTCTCTCCCGCCGCCATGCAGGAGAGGATTTCAAGACTCCCTTAGCCCTTGCACAGAAAGAGGAAGAACTCACCACATTCATTATGACTAACAGAAAACAACAGCAGACGGCTTTTCAAAAGAACAATCCAGAATTGTTAAAGCAGGCCGAAGATGAATATCCCGATCTGAAACAGAAAATGGGAAACCTGATTGACCGGCTGCGCAGAGAATACCCACAGTATGCAGCCATCAAGTATCCCCAGCCGGTGAAGATTTCCCAGATTGCCTTGAAAAAAGGGGAAACCATCATTGAATATGAAGTGACTGAACCTTATACCATTGGCCTTGTTCTCCGTGACGGCAAGGTGATAAAGGCCTTCAAGGTGGACAAAACCCGCGCTGAGCTTGAAACGCTGGTAAGGAGATACCGCTCTCCTTTTCAGGAGGGGGCCAACATAAAAAGCTTTAGCCTGAACCTTGCCGCGGACCTGACGGATCTCCTCATAAAACCAGCGATTCCCGTTCTGACAAGAGGCGAACACCTGATCATCATCCCCGACGAGTCTTTGAGTCTCCTGCCCTTTGAAGCGCTTCTTCTCTCAGCCCCGGCCGCGGCTTTGAAAGAAGAAGCCACCCTGCTGGCGCAGGCCACAAAACAGACAGATAGCGATACAATCGACAAAGCAACCATCATCAGAGGACTCACAAAAGCTCCAGCTACGAGAAGCAGTGGGGTGAATGTAGTGCCTCGGGTAACCACACATATACTCTTTGACATAGATTCTGCACGGATAAAAAAAGAATCACAAAAACAACTGCAAGAAATTACTGCGGCATTTAAATCAAAAGAACTAAAAAACGCCACCATACAGATTGAAGGACATACGGACAGCGTTGGTAACCCGAAATACAACATGAAACTTTCATTGAAAAGAGCTCAAGCTATCTATGATTATCTGGCAAAGAGCGGAATATCAGCAGCCCGCCTGACCTTCACAGGCAAAGGAGATACCGAGCCTGTCGCAGACAATCGAGATGAAAAAGGAAGAAAACTAAACCGCAGGGTGGACTTTGTGAGGATTGACAGTCTGGGAGCACAACGAACTTCCTCCTTCTCATCATCGCAAATAAAAGACTTTGTCTATGCCATGGATGAATACCCCATAAGTTACTACCAGTCTGCCTCTGTATTATCTTTACAGAGAGGCTTGCACATAAGCCGGACCAAAGAACAAACCTTTTTCGGCCTTGGTGACCCAATATTTGACACCAAAGACAACCGCGCCTCAGACAAAAGGGCGGTCAAGATTGTTGGCAAGAAAACAGGAATATCATCAAAGGACATAGCCGATAATGAAGAGACCAAAGATGCAGGCTACAGGTTCAGCCGCCTGGTAAACACCGAAAAGGAAGTAAAAGAGGTGGGGAAGCTGTTTGGCAAGTCACAAATGATGCTCGGCATCGAAGCGAATGAAGAGAAGCTCAAGGCAGTGGATTTGACTTCAAGGAAATATATTCTCTTCTCCACTCACGGCATATTGGGGAATGAGATCCCCTACATCAAACAACCGGCAATGGTTCTGAGCCTTGTCGGGAATGACAAAGAGGACGGCTTTCTGACCGCATCCGAGATATTCAATATGAAGCTCAATGCCGACATCGTGGGGCTTTCTGCTTGCAAAACCGGCCTTGGTGTTCAATCTGCCGGCGAAGGGGTTGTTGGCCTCTCACGGGCGTTCATGTATGCCGGGACAGACACCGTGCTTGTCAGTCTCTGGAGCGTTGCCGATGAATCCACATATAAGCTCATGGTCAACTTCTTTGAGGGACTGAAAAGCGGTAAAGATAAAATGACCGCGCTCAAAGATGCAAAAAATTACCTGCGCAACAGCGGTTATGACAATCCCTTTTACTGGGCGCCTTTTATCTTGATGGGAGAGGCGAACTGACAGGTGGGTTATCATATTCATGCTTTCTTCTCCTTGATCAGTCTTTCAAGTTCTGTTATCCGTGCGTCGAGATCCTCAATCTCTTTTGCCTTCAGGACATGCCCCAATACATCATTCGCCACATAACGCTTGAGGTTATCGTTATTAGTGTTCAGAAGGCCCACCAAAGCGTTAACGGCCTTCGTTATGTTGGCCTTCATGATATTCAGTGCGTCCTCAATAACCTGGTCCCGCTGCCGCTTCAGTTCGTCTTTAAACAGGGAATCGGAGAGCCATTGATAGTAAGTCTCCCTGGATATTTTTGCCACCTTGCAGCCTTCCTCCACGGTCGATGATTGAACGAGAAAAGGGATTGCCTTTTTCTGCCTCTCAGACAATTCATGTTTTTTGTCAGATTTCGTCATAATCTGTCCACTCATTTAAGCAGTTTCTAAATGTTTGGCCCGGCATTCATTGAATCCTGTGGTTTTCTCTAAGGTTTCCCGGATAGATGCAATAAGGAGATCCGGCAATTTACCTTTGAAATGATCCCAGGACCCGCCTGACGCGACGTAGGACACAATAGACATCGGTCTTATAAGCCCATAACCGCCGCTAAAAAGTTTTTGTTGCATTTCCTCTAAGGTTTTCGGCTCCTGATTAACCTGAAGCTTTTCCTCCATTCGAATAACCCGCTGTTTGGTGTTCATCTGTGTCTCCTCCTTTTCGTTGTGTTCCTGCATTTCTTTCTGTCTCGTCATTGTGTCCTCGTGGTTGTGATATACTTTTTGTCTTGTCCTCGTCGAAGCTGCAAGCACGCCGACGCTCTTAGAGTAGAAACGTTACGCCCTATATAAGGGCGTGTAACAGTTCTACACTCAAGAACGGTTAGAAAAGTTACTACGGTTATTGTAAGTTCTAACGGTTCTAACAGCTCTATGCAGAGAGGCCGGACGAGATTATTCTTCATCGTTAGAATGTCTTCCAGTTTTTACCCATTTTTTGTGTTTTCCTATTCCCCGCTCTTCCCTTGTGATGAGATATGGATTCCCGCCGGATGTCGCCCATGATATAAAGTCTCTGACTCTGTTGTCGCCTAATCCGGTTTGCTTTTTGAATACTTCCTTGAAAGGTGCAATTTCCATTTCCTCATCTCCCAGTATAGAGAGAGACGCCGGAAGATAAACAGACAGTGCTGGTGCCTGTGTTCTCGTTTTGGATGTTTTCTTTTCCGGCAGGATGTCCGGTCGCTCCTCGAAACGGTAACCGCCGGTGTCTTGATCTTCGATCCATTGAATAGTGAACGGTTCTTGTGGGCGGTAATTCCTAAGAAGGGTCTCGACAACTGCTGCGTCCAACTCTGTAGCGTGCGGCGTCAGGGTGATCGCTGCGTCATAATCTCTTCCAAGAACGTTAGAACCCGCGCCCCTGTCTCTAACATCTCTATCGCCAGAATTTCCTTTTGGATCATGGTGAACGTAAAGGATCGCCGCGCCTGTCTTTTTTGCCAGTTCATCAAAACAATTGAGGATTCCCTTCAAGTCCTCTGCCGCATTTTCCGCGCCTGTTGCTACTTTATATAGAGGGTCAAAAGATATGATTTCCGGGTTTATATTTGCCGCGATTAATCCGATCTTTTCAATTCCTTCCGGCCCGGCTATACCAAGCCCCCTTGCGTTCAGGATAGTGAATCTGTCCCCCAGGTCGGTGGCCGTGATCCCCATTGCCTTAGCCATGCGCTTAACACGCCGATGGTAATGATGATCTTGTATTTCAAATTGAACATGAAGGATTCGCCGTGGCTTCTGTATGTGCCATGATAGAAACGGTCGCCCGGCAGCCAGGCAAAGGAGAAACATCAATAGGAAAAACGTCTTTTTCAGTTTTGATGATGCGATAAAAGCTACTTTATCTCCTTTGTCAAAAGTGTCTTTCATAATCTGATCCGGCTCAGGTGGTTCCGATTCAAGCAGGGTCGATGCATTAACCGTGGTCGGTAGTTCTGTTGCTCTTACCTGATCTTCGAAATCGTTATTCATGCGATGAACCTTCCTTCCAGGCCTGATAGCCAGAGGATTCTTTGATAGTTCCCTTTTTCAGTGCGGTAATGCCCCGGCAGCCTGCTTAACCGTGCCGGATTAGAACATGCCTTATCGACTCCCAGAGGTGCCAGCAGACTGTCATATAGGCGCTGTTTGATCGCTGATTGCCATTGCTCCGGCGTCTCAACCGTGGCCAGTTTTTGAACGTCAAGCCATGCGTGAATTGACTTCCCCCCGCTGTCTATAAGGCAGACAACCGGCAGGCGTGCCGCTGACCAAAAACGGATTTGATCTGCACGGGAAAGGTCGTCAAATTCTGCCATGCAATGACTGTATTTCTTAACGGTGTTGTCGCATCTATAAGAGGGTTTCCCGTCTTTTGTCATGCCTTCCCGCCCTGTCATCGGATTCGGGATGATATGCGGGGAGGTCTTTGCCCCTTTCCTAAATCCATCAATCCAGTCAAAAACAGGCTTGACGGTCGTTCCGAACTTATCCCCGATGAAGATATGATCCCCAGGATCAAACAACAGGGACAGAAAATTGATTGTATCTTCTTCCGGCTCCCAGGTGATCTTGACTGGGGAGACATCAAACAGATCAACTTCGGTCGTGATTTTTGCCTGACAGATGATTTTTTGAAGGGCAGTTTTACCGTCATTCACCACGGGCGCCGGTCTTTTCTTTGGGGTGAATGATCCGCCGTTGTGGTCAGATAACGCCTTATTGATCGCGTCCTGTATTTCTTTGTCGGGGATTCGCCTCGATCCCTGGGGGATAGCGTTCCGGATATCCGAAAAGATTTGCTCGGCAGTCAGTCCAGCCAGGACTCCATAATTGGCGGTGCTCAATAGATAGGGATGACAGCCACAACCTGGCGGCACAATGTTTTTCAGCGATTCGTTGTAGCGTGCGAGTAAGTTCATGGCCTGCCCCTACCCGATAACTCTCGACCGCTCTTCAAGCCACGCCACAAGGCTTTCCCGCTGGTAGGCGACAGCGCCCCCCAACATGATTTTCTTGACAGCTTTCGTCATCCCCAAACTATCCATGTTTGCCAGGGATCGCGGACTATACCCAGTCAGTTCCTTGAAACGTGGGTGCTTCCTGGATACAAACGGCGGCAGCTCCCTGAGAAGCTCCGACAGGTCGGGTCTTTGCGTGGTCTCCATGTTTTCTCTTGGCATGGTGAATCTCCTTCAAAAAGAGGGCTTGTTTTTCAAGATGTTTAATCTTGATCCCTCTGAAGAGATAGTTGGAGATATCCAAGTTTAAGGAGAAAACAAGTTGGAGAAAATAGGGGCAAAGATTGATATGTTGTTAAATGTATTAAATAAAATATTTATGAAATTATTGCGAAAATCTCCAACCGTTCAAGGTGGAGATATCCAAGTAGGGGTGTAAAGGTGGGCGGGTTAATCTTCCAGTGGGTTCAGGTATGATTCTGCACGGTGACGTTCAAGCCACTTTTTATCTATGGCTATTATGATGGCAGCATTTAATTTATCTACGATCTGGTATAATTTATTTTCAGAATCTTTATCGCCACGTTTCTCCAAAGCAGCCTTACGCAAAGATAAATCTTCAATTTCTGTTATCAGGCCATCCTTTGAGTAACTGTCATAACGAGCATCTTCGGTGCTGCGATTGGAAACAATAAACTTCGGCTCATACGTGCCCGGACGGACATCTTTTTTTATCTTAAATATTTTAAAGTCATCCGGCAGTTGCGGTTTACAAGTTTCATTTAAAAACGATACGAATTTCTTGCTGATTTCGCCAAGTTTTTGCCGATTTGCATCATACGTTTTATTTCGGGCCTTTCCCGCTCCATGTGCTACGCCAACATGATATAAATGATCCGATGATTGTAAGATTTCAATGAGGGCGCGCCATGCCTTTGTATTCTCTCGCTGGAATCTCAGATCATTGTAGGAGTAAGTTTTCGGCCCTTTGGTGCCAATTTTTACGCTGACTTCGGTGTCGGACAAATAAGAAATTGACACAGATCGTATAAAGGTTTCCGGATCCGTTTGCTCTGGGAGCGCGGGGGTCGGTTCGGAACCATGTGTTTCCGGCTTTTTCAGGAGAGCGGTTGCTTCAGTCAGTTTGTAATAATAATTCAGAAGGTTATTTATTGTCTGTTGGGCATAGCTGTTATCTTCAGAAAGCTCGTAATTAACCCACAGGTTTTTATTTTCAATTTGTAGGAGTTCGTTTTTTAGATCTTCAATGTCGCGCGATAACTTCTCTATTCTCGGTTGATGGCGTTGTCTTTGTTCGTAATACCAAGCCACCTCTCTTGGGTTGCTCTTGAAACGTTTCTGAAATTCTTCGTTCGATAACTGCGGACAACGACGTAAAAGTGAATCCAATTCGGATTCATATCCCTTTATATTTTTTAATTTATCGGTAATATTAGGTGGTGGTAAGGGGTTGCCTAAATGATTATAGGGTTGAAGGCCGGATTTGACGAGAGAGAATAATTCGAATGGCTTAAGATCAAAAGTATCTATCAGTTCCTTTCCAGATTTAAAGTCTGACATTATCAGCGCCTCCTGTTGCGCTCCTTGTGGTTAGAGGGGGCAGGGCGCTCAGGATTGCGCCTTTTCACCTGGCCTGGCTATCCCCCGCTTCTTTCTACAAAAACACCTTGTAACCGATGTTCAAAGCCTTCCCCAAGCGCTTCGCCATTTCCTTGCCGATGGGACGCTTGCCGTTTTCCATCTCGCTGATATGGCGCTGCGGAATCCCGGTCAGTTCAGAAAGCTTAGTCTGCGTAAATCCCTCCCGGTATCGTGCGCCGGCCAAGGCCTTGCCGATAAGCTGCGCTTCCGAGCATTCAGGGTATGCCTCGCGCCAAGGGACGGAATCGGACGTGTCCACAAATCCAAGGGGCTTCAATGTTTCAACTGCCTTTGCCATGTTAGCAATCGGCCCGACGAACCTCAGTTCAATCTTTTCAGTAGGGTGCTTTCTCGTGTGTGCCTGCATAAGTTACCTCGATCAGTCTTATCTCTTTGTCCATGACTTCCCATATTGCCACATAGGTTGGGTGGCCCTTCTTCAAATGGCAATGGTAGCGGTTATCGGACAGGGTGCTGAAGTTCGGCCAATCTCCCCGGATCGGTCCGTTTGCTTCCATGTCCTTTTTCAGAGCAATGAGAAGATTCTGGACGTTTTCAGGTAGTTTTCTAATCCGTTTATTCAGGTTCCGTTTTTCAGTAACCGTCCATGTCATGGTTTTATCCTATACCAAATAAAAGTATAATACAAGGAGTTTCTATTTCGTGAAGTTCACGACCTGCCCGGATTCCTTTTTGCCATTCACAGCATACGCCTTCTCAAGCGCCGCCGCGCCTTCTCTCAATCGGCTTTCGCTCATTTTCGCATACCTGGCCGTCATGGTTCCCGTGGCGTGGCCAAGGCTCCGTTGTGTAAGATAAAGGTCGTGGGTGCTTTCATATAGGTGTGTCGCGAAGCTGTGTCTCAGGGTGTGAAAGGTGACTTTCTGCTTTCTGTCTGTAATGCCTTCATTCAGTTTTAAATCATTCACGGTATCGGCAAAAGATTTTGATGCTTGCGCCATTGCCCCGTCAGCTCCGGATCGCTTCGGAAATATAAGTTCGTCTGGTCGGCCCTGCTTTGGGTTTTTCAGCATGGCCTCTGCCCTCTCGGTCAGTCGGTTTTTCAGCATGGTCTTTGCCCTCTCAGTCAGATAAGCCGTGCGGCTCCCGGTTTTCGCGTTTAAGACGGCCAGGGTTCCCGCTTCCCAATTCACGCATGGCCATTCCAAGACGGCAAGTTCGCCGAACCGTAAGCCCGAATGAAGACTCAACAAGGCCATATCGTGTAGGTTCTGACTTTTCACCGCCAGAGCTTTTAATAGCTTTTCGACCTCGTCAATGCTCAGATACCTCAGCTTCATATTATCCAGCTTCGGCCACTTGACGTTCTTTGTGGGTGAATCTCCGGCATATATTCCAAGTTTTCGCGCCGTGTTAAAAGCCTGTCGTGTTAATTGAAGGACGTACTGGATCGTTCGGTCAGACTTCTTTTTGTCGGCCAAGTCCTTTTTTATACGTTCAAGATGGAAGGGTGCTATTTTGCTAAAAGGAAGGTCTCCTATTGTCCCGGCCATGTGTTTTTTATAAAGCATCTCTTCAATTTCGTGGGTTTTTGCTTTTTTGTCTCTCTCACTTTGCGGCAAATAGGTTTCTGTCATGAAATGGCCAAAGGTGATGTTTTCCTTTTCGATCCGATCCTTCTCAACCTCGGTCTGGTCGCGCCTGTCCCGTTCAAGGTCTCGTTTCTCTGACAGAGTTTGCGGCCCTTCGCCTACTTTTTGGTTCGCCTTTAATTCCTTCAGTCGGTCGTAAGCCTTCGCCGCTGTCCAATCTTCTGAAGCCCAGCCAATCCCTTCTTCTCGATCCTTGCCCGCCAGCTTATAGCGAATAGTAAAATACTGATCCTTCTTGACACCATGTTTCCGGGTCGCATGTTCTCTATATCTGACCCCTGGGAAATTTGTCTTGATCCATTTTGTCATTTGTATTATCCTCCTTCGCAATGAACCGTTTGTATGTTCCGACTTTTCCAGTCCCGCTCCAGTCCCGCTTTCATTCTTGAAAGGGGTTGTTGTTTTGTGAAAGCATTTGAAGGTAATATAAACCTAAGATACCTATATGTCAAGTGTTTATTGTAGGATTATGAAAGACAGTGAAAGATATAAGATATGATTCGTAATCAGTAGGTCGCCAGTTCGATTCTGGCCATCGGCTCCATAAAATCAAGGGGTTGGAAAATTCACCGAATTCCTTTCAGGAGGATACATTAAATGAAGATAGTTAAATATTTTATATTCGGCCTCATTATCATAACGCTTTCCTCATGCGCCGGTTTGACTACTGAAGAAACTAAGCCATGGTTAAATTCTATGGCGGGGGCCGCTACTGTTAACATGACCGGCGTTTGGGATTCAGGCGGAGCTATCGCTGGGGGCTGGGGTGAAGGACGTTTTACGCAAACGGGAAATCGAATATCCGGAACACTCGGTTTTTATAATGTTGACGGCGTAGTCAATGGTGCGGATGTTTACCTGGTTCTTCTTTCTGGTGGAAATGTTTTTTATACAGCGCATATAAAACAGTCAAATGACGGCAGTTATATGGGCAAGGCTGTTGAAAAGGCAATGGTAGATGGAAAAGGATCAGAAAGCGCTGTCAGTTATCTGATGGTTCTGAAAAAGGTCTCAAATGTTCCATGGTTAACGAGAGAAGCGACGAATTTATGGTTAAATTCTATGGCGGGCGTCCCTGGTGTTACTATGACCGGTGTTTGGGATTCTGGAGGGGCTGTTACCGGAGGCTGGGGTGAGGGGCGCTTTATTCAAACGGGAAACCGCGTATCCGGAACACTCGGATTTTATAGTATTGACGGCGCAGTAAATGGAACGGACGTTTACCTGGTCCTTTATTCACGTGTAAAGGTTTATCATACAGCGCATTTGCAACAGTCAAAAGACGGTAATTATATCGGCAAGATTGTTGAAAGGGCAATTCTCGATAAGAAAGGTTTAGAAAACGCGGTAAGTTATCCGATCGTTCTGAAAAAAGTTTCAAATAATTAGGGTTGTTAATAGCGAAATAACTCGTGCTGAGGCCTTCGGTAACTTTCTTGGCCTCAGCATTCACTGCAATTTGTCAGAATCCCCCATTCATCCTCCCTTTAGAGGCTATGTCGTGATCCTTATTTGTCATTGCGAGCGACCGCAGGGAGCGTGGCAATCTACTTTATAAAACGGGTGAGTTGTGCGGATAGCGAAATATTTTCGCGGGAAGCAGCTATTCATGGTGAGCCGTTGATCGAGATCAAACATCTTTACAAGTCCTATGACAAAAAGCCGGTCCTCAAGGATGTGAACCTTTCGGTCCGTCGTGGCTCCATCATGGGGTTGCTCGGTCCCAACGGTGCGGGAAAGACGACCCTCATCTCCATCCTTACAGGCGTCATCAGGAAGGATAGCGGGTCCATTACTGTCGGCGGCCTGGATCTTGACCGTGAGCTCAAATCCATCCTGTCAAAATGCAGTTACGTGCCTCAGACCCTGGCTTTCTATCCGAGACTGACGGCCAGTGAAAACCTGGAATATTTCGGCGCCCTGTGGGGCTTGAAGGGGAAAAAACTGAAGGAACGCATGGAATTCTGCATCGACAAAGGAAGCATGCAGGCCTTTGTGAACAAGCGGGTGGACAAGTTTTCGGGCGGCATGAAAAGACGCCTGAACCTGGCCATAGGGCTGTTAAACGACCCTGAAATATTGTATCTCGATGAGCCAACGGTGGGCGTCGATACACAATCGAGGAACTACATACTGGAGACGATACGGAAGATCAACCGGGAGCGGGAGACGACGGTCATCTATACATCCCATTACATGGATGAGATCGAGCAGGTGTCCGACGATATCGCTGTTATCGACGAGGGGAAAATAGTCCTCCACGACGACAAACAGGCTATTTTGATACGTACCGATGCCGTTTTGATAAGCGTGGAACAGATGGGAGATGCCGCCGTTAAAGACTTGCAACAGATTGATGGAATACAGGTTGAAAAGGATAGTGTCCATGTCAAACGGGACGGACGCTTCAACGAAAATATGGCGGGGGTGTTTGCCGTCTTTCGAACCCACGGGGTCCGGGTGAAGGACGCCGTATTCGGCCACAGAACCCTTGAGGAACTTTTCCTCAAACTGACAAACATCAGGCTGCGAGACGAAGACTGACGGCATCGGTTCAAATGATTAAAACTCTGTACATCCTGAAAAAGGAATTTTTACTGATCATCCGGGATATCCATGCCGTAACCGTCCTGTTTATCATGCCGGCAGTTTTCATCATGATCATGTCGCTTGCGATGCGCGACCTTTTTGAACTCCATGGTACCGTCAGCATAGATGTAATCGCCGTGAACCAGGATGCGGGAAAGAAATCGGAGGCGTTCTTGAAGGCAATGGAGGACCTCCGTACTTTCAGATTTCACTTTATTGAGAAAGACACAGCCACGGATAAGGTCAAGGAACAGATGCTTTCCAGGGATTATAAGTTTGCCTTGATCATCGGGGAAAACTTCTCCGCCTTCGTGGAGAAAAAGGGGAAGGGTAAAGATGAAAAACCCCTGGAACTCCTCGTCAATCCTGCGGTAAACGTCCAGACCCAGCTTGTTTTAAAAAGCGCGTTGGAAGGAAAACTGGCAAAGTTGAGATGGGATGCCTTCATCGACCGTATCGGAAGACTCCTGGCCCTCGCCGGAATCGACAGGAAGAAACTGAAGGCAGTTGAGGAGAGCCCTGTCGTGGTCAATTACGTTTACAAAGGGGGGCAGTACTTCAAGATTCCGTCAGCCGTCCAGCAGAGCGTTCCCGCCTGGCTTGTGTTTTCCATGTTTTTTATTGTCATACCCATATCCAACACCTTTATTTCCGAAAGGGGGCAGGGTACCCTCATGCGCCTCAAAAGCATGAATGTATCGAGGTTCTCTCTGATAATGGGCAAGATGGTACCGTATCTTCTTATCAACGCGATCCAGGTTGCAATTATGATTGCCATAGGTGTTTATGTCGTCCCCTTGTGCGGCGGTACCGCCCTTACCCTGGGGGATTCCCTGGGGGGCCTTATCCTGATCGCCGCCTCCGTGAGCTTCAGCGCCATTTCCGTGGCGCTCCTCATTGCTTCTGTAGCCAGGACGACGGAGCAGGCAACCACCATCGGGGGTGTTCTGAATATCATATTTGGCGCCCTGGGTGGACTCATGGTGCCTAAGTTTGTCATGCCCGGGTTTATGCAGGACCTTGCCAATATGTCGCCGATGTCCTGGGGTCTGGAGGGATTCCTCGATATTTTCCTGCGGAACGGCAGTGTTTCCGATGTTCTCCCGAAAAGCCTGTCCCTGTTTATTTTCGGAATAGTCATGCTGACCCTGACGGTAATCTTATTGCGGAGGCAGAGGGAGGTCTAAAAACGATGAAGGGTTCTCTTGATGAGAAACTGAAAATGGAATTGAAGAGGATGATCGTCGAGGAGTGTGATATAACGGCCGATCCCGGAGAGATAGGTGACGAAGAACCCCTCTTCGGCGGTGATTCCAAACTTGGTCTGGACTCAATAGATGCTCTGCAGATATCTATCGCCATACAGAATAAATACAACATCACCATCACCGACAGCAAGGAAACAAGACGGGTTATGAGATCGATAAATACCTTTGCCGACTTCATCCAACCGGAGTAGAACGTGAAGAGAAGGGCGTTTATAACGGGAAAGGCGATGATCTGCTCCCTTGGCGATTCCCTGGAGGAGATCGTTGATGCTGTACGCCATAAAAGGATAAGGCTTGAGCATATCCCCTTTGACCTGGCCCGCCTGTCCTATACCAAACCGTACTACCTCATCAACCGTAATGAAAGGGATAAGCTGGATAACCGCTCCGAGGAATATTTCTATGATGTTCTCTTTTCTGCGGTATCCCGTGCCCTTCTCGATGCCGGCTTAAACAGTGCGGAGATCGAGGATATGCATGTGTTCTTCGGCTCAACGTCTATGGATATTCCCGTGTTTGAGGGAAACCATCGTAAGACGTCTGCAACCGTATCGGGTATGTTTCTCCAGTCGTCCTATGGGTACGGTAAAATCGCTGGGGCCATCGTTGAGAAGTTCGGAATAGGGGGCAACTGCTATTCCTTGACCACGGCATGCACTTCGAGCGCCAACGCCCTCCTTTATGCCGCAGCCATGATCGAGGAGAGGCACATCGAGAGGGC
>JAPLJS010000123.1 GCA_026388545.1 Deltaproteobacteria bacterium | reverse complement strand
TAGACGCCGCCATTTTCATTGATGACCGCACTGCCATCCATAATTTTGACGATTTCTAATTGATGCCGCTCTGCAATGGCAAAGTCGTTCGGATCAGAGGACGGCGTAACTTTCACCGCCCCTGAGCCAAACTCCATACTTACATGATTATCAGCTATGATTGGTATTGTCCTGTTAACGAGGGGTAAGATAACTGTACGGCCGACCTTATCTTTATATCTTCCGTCATCAGGATTAACGGCGACAGCCGTATCACCCAGCATGGTCTCAGGACGCGTGGTAGCTACGATAATCTCACCGACACCTTCAGTATAAGGGTATCTGAGGCTCCAGAGGAAACCCTCCTTCTCAACATATTCCACTTCAAGGTCTGAAATGGCCGTGTGACATCGGGGACACCAATTGACGATATAATCGCCCTGATAGATAAGTCCGTCATGATACAGGCGGACAAAGACCTCCCTGACGGCCCTGGATAGCTTTTCATCCATGGTAAAGGCTTCCCTGGACCAGTCACAGGAACAACCGAGACGTTTGAGCTGGTTTATAATAACCCCACCATACTTTTCCTTCCACTCCCAAACTCTCTCTATGAACTTTTCTCTTCCTAAATCATTCCTGGTAATGCCTTCTTTCGCAAGCTCCTGCTCGACTACATTCTGCGTGGCAATTCCCGCATGATCAGTTCCCGGCATCCACAGGGCGTTATATCCCTGCATCCTTCTGTACCTGGTCATCACATCCTGCAGGGTGTTATTCAGGGCATGCCCCATGTGGAGCATGCCTGTTACGTTTGGAGGGGGAATAACAATGCAAAATGGGGGCTTTGTGCTCGTATCCTGGGCCCTGAAAAAATTATGATCGAGCCAGTATCGGTACCACTTAGCCTCCGATTCGTGGGATTCATAAGCTTTGCTCAATGACCTTTCAGCCATGAAACGTCTCCATTAGAAAATTTTTAACTCTTCTTTGATTTTCCTGATAATCAACAGTGCGTCAACACCAGGTACAGGACTGAGGGGAGCAAACTCGCCGCTTGAAAGGTCTTTCGCTTCCATAATCCCTCTTGAGGTAACAACCATGACAGAGTTAAAGTAGGGTAAATCAGATCTCAAATCGGGGAATGGTGACGAACTTCCGATAAATTTCGTTGCAAGCTTAGTATCCCCCGTCATCTTGATCAAGATATCTTCGATCATCATGGCATATGTCGCCCGGTCTATCATGTCCCTCGGACGGAATGAGCCGTCAGGATAAATCTCTAATCCACGAACGCCAATCTGGAGAATCCCTTCAATATCCGCCTTCAGGGGGTGTGTGGCAATATCCGTTGCTGTTGCTGGAGTCTCACTTGCTACGGCCTTTGCCTTTTCAGGATCTTTAAAGGCTGTATCAAAGGTCTTCACCGTTCTCTTTTTATAAAGGACATCAATCTTTAATTCCTCCATAAACAGGGCGGCGGCGTCAGCTCTGTTAATCCGTTCAAGAATCGCAATTTTCTTTCCCGTAATTGTCCCCGGCATGGCCCTCTGGATCTTCTGGGTCAGATTCCATCCAGCGTCTGCCTCTTTGACATAATCACGGTTAATATCAAGTACCTGCTTGAACATCTGCCCGGCATTCGGGAAATCCAACGCGGTCTTATAGGCTAATCCCATGAAATAACAGGCTGCGGAAGACTTTGGATCAATCTTGATTGCTTTATCGAACTCACCTTTTGCGTCTTGGAGCCAATCCTTGTCGGCTTTGCTCACCGTATAGAGTCTTATTTTACAGACATGAACGAAGAGCTTTTCATCATCTTTATTGGCATACTTCCACGCCTGTTTCATGGATTCATTCGCTACCTTGAAATCTCCCTGATAGGCTTTTACGATACTGTTTCCCGCATACGCCTTTGAAAATTTAGGATCGAGTGCAATGGCCCGATCAAATTCTCCCTTGGCATCAGCATACTTCCCCTGATCCAGGAATTTCATGCCCGTATAAAAATGGTGATCGGGTGTATCCATCTCGCTTACAGGTTTTACCACTTTCGGACCGCAGGAAATAATGAAAATACCCATAGCGATCAAAGCAATGAACATCAATACCCTTCGATAATTGAGCCGCTGAACCATAACGTTCTCCTTTCTTTTTATAAAAATGTTTAAAGGAACCCCTCCAGGATTATGCTTTATTCCTGGTTTAACACGAGAAGTGTGAATAACTCGCATTTGTAAAAACACACACCATGCAAAAATTTATACATTTAATTATATTCATACCCTTTCGAAGTCAAGAAATTTCACTGCCTTTGCTTAAAAATGCCTTCGAAAGACGCTCTATGCAAGCATTCTCATTGAGAGAGAAAAAGATCAATATGTCCCCTCATGGCATCAATATCTGCGGGGGAAAACCACGCAATCTGCTTATCCGCACCAAACCATGTCATCTGCCGTTTCGCATAGTGACGCGTGTCACGTTTTATTATCCTGACGGCGTCTTCAAGGGTGTATGACCCTTTTATATATTTTATAATATGTTTATATCCCAGCGATTGCATCGGCTTGAGGCTTTCACGGTAGCCCATAGAGAGAAGTCCCTGAACCTCGTCAACGAGACCATCACGTATCATTTTTTCTGTTCTTTGATCAATTTTTTTATAAAGGGAAGAACGGTCCATCGTAAGGCCTATCCTTGTGCAGTCATAAAGATTGTCGCTGAATTTGTGGGCTTTCTGTTTTTCAACAATCGACTCACCGCTTAGTTCCAGAACCTCCAGGGCTCGGATGATCCGGACAACATCATTTTTATCGATTGTGGCGGCGGCCCGTTTATCCTTTTCTTTCAACTTATCGTACAAATATTCTTTCCCGAATTGCTTGAGTTCATGCCTGTATACTTTTCTTAAGCCCTCATCTGCATCCGGCCCTTTAAAAAGACCGCCGAGCAGAGCCTTTATATACAGGCCGGTGCCGCCAACAACAAATATGGGCTTTCTCCGGCTATGTAATTCCCTGATGATCTTCTGAGCCGTCTCAATAAACATGGCTGCATTGAATTGAGCATCAGGATTAACAAGATCAATAAGATGATGTTTCACCAGAGTCCGTTCTTCAACAGAAGGCTTTGCCGTGCCGATATCCATCAGCCGGTAGACCTGCATCGAATCGGCGCTGATAATCTCACCATTCCACTCGCGAGCCAGGGAAATAGCAACCTCTGTTTTGCCTATGGCTGTAGGACCAACGATTATAATCAGGCGGGCTCTCATGTCGTTCACGTCATATTTTTACTTTATTTTACAAATACCGTCAATGATGTAATGGTTGCGGGGGTTGTCAATTTGGGTATGACAGAAATAATCTATGCTATTTGAACAAAAAAACAATCCATATCAACCTATAGTTATGTTTTTCGGTTCATCCGTTTGATGCATACTTCCTGTTATCCGCAAATTGTTAACCTCGATGAAAATGCAGGATTTCAATCCGTTATCGTTGATGTTATTTCCTCAATAATTATGATATGGATGACAGAAATCTGGACGTACGGTATGTGAGGGTTTGCGGCCAACAGATTCATTGTTTAAATATTGTGGCACCGCCTGGAAACCAGGCGGCAAATGGAGAAAACAATCCTCAACCTGCGGTATCGGGAGAAACCGGTCTACTCGACTCAAACGCCAAACATTATATCATACCTTTAGTGGTTATCAATAACTGAATGACCACCGGCTGGAAGCCGGTGGGTTCGGAAGTCGGCTGAAAGCCCGACTATGGGTCTTCTACTTTGAACTCTTTATCTTCTTTCGATATGTCTTGGGACTCTATGTACTCTATGATCATTTCATCCGTGATATTACCGGAACTGGCCACGAAAAATCCTCGTGCCCATAGGTGCCGACCCCAACACTCTCGCTTCAAATGGCTATACTCCTGCAACAACTTGCGTGAACTCTTACCCTTGACTCGTTGCATGAGATGACTGGAGGAAACATGCGGAGGACACGACACAAACATATGCACATGATCCTTACCTATATGTCCCTTGATGATCTCTACCTCCAGTTCGGCACATATATCCCTCACGATCTGCCGCAATCTTGTCGCTACATCTCCCCGCAACAGCTTCTTACGGTACTTCGTGATCCAAACCAAATGATACTTGATGTCAAAGCGGGTATGCGATGTCCTTCTATAATGCTCCATACCCCTTTCTTACTATAAGTTGTCGCCTGAAGGCGAGGGATTTAATATCCCAAAACGAGACTATTAATAACCCCTTTAAATCTGATTGTTTTGACACTAAAGTATATCGGCACAATGCGAAGGTTTTCAACAACGGCGTAGTTTGCATAACTTACGGGCGGACGCCCAACACCCCCTCGATCAGAACCAGAAGCTCCCGGGTGTTGATGGGTTTGGCAATGTAATGATCAAACCCTGCTTCTATGATTCGCTCCTTTGCTTTGCCAACGGGCCCTTCCCTATACCCTTTTTGAAATCGCCTGAAATATTTCGATGGGCCGGCTCAACCCCTTGAGCATCTTTTCTCCCATCGATTCGACCTGAAACCAATTGCCCTGGATCGAGTCAATCGTTACTTTTGTACAGAGGACCTGGAACTCGTATGCCAGCCCGCACAATCGGGCGGCAATATTGACGGTATTGCCGATCACCGTGTAGTCCCTAAAAGATTCGGTTCCCAGGCTTCCTATAAAAACAGGCCCGGTATTGATACCGATACCGACCGATGACCAGCAATGATCCAGACACTTTTCCCGTTCGGACAGCGCCTTGACTATCTGAAGAGCGCATTGAATGGCATTTTCAGCCATCTGCGGCCCCTCAAAAATGGCCATGACCTCGTCGCCGGTCAGCTTGTCGATGATGCCGTGATAGTCTTCGATCACCTGGATCTGCTTTTTGATACTGTCATTCAATTTTTCAAAAACCGATTCCGGATCGGTATTCGCCGCCAGC
>JAPLJS010000122.1 GCA_026388545.1 Deltaproteobacteria bacterium | reverse complement strand
GGAAGCCCATCGTAGATTGCTCCAGTCCTCAATGAGGTAAAACCGCCGACTGGAGAGCCGGATGCGGGAAAACCGCCAGTCCGGTTCGGAGGGAGGGGCGATACAAACCAATGTATCGTTCCTACCCCTATCGAATAGAGGCGTTATGCAAAGGTCTCTAAACGGAATAAGGTTAAAGGAGATATTTTGAACCCCGGAGGAGAGAGTTAACGAATGGGGCTCCGGATTCCGATCTGAAGGAGGATGCAGGTTGGGTGGCGGATTACCTGAAGAGTATGAATACCGGTTCGGACCGCATAATGATTGGAACATCGTTATAGCAAACACGCAGCCATTGCGCGAGAGGGCATTTAAGCTCGTCTATGACGTCTACCTGAGCAAGGGATACGATTTACAGCTTGGAAGCCAGAGCGGGTTGTGGTGTACTATTCATCATTTACATCCCTACACGGTGACCATTCTTGCTGAGAATGCCGGACAGCCGGTGGGTACAGTTAGCATTATCCCCGATTCCCGGTTGGGGCTGCCTGCCGATCTCATCTTTCCCGAGCGTCTCGCAGTTTTAAGAAAGGCCGGGCGTCGGCTGTGCGAGGTCTTCTCGCTGGCAGTGGTCGAGGGAATTGCCGACAGCGCATTCGATCTGACGATGCATCTATATAGACTCGTCCATCTTACTGTTACCCGCCTGTTTACCGACACCGACATTGTTGCAGCGGTCATGGCCCATCATGCAGACTTTTACTCCAAGATTCTTCTGTTTGACGAGATGTCGCCGGATTCGCAACAAAGCCCGAAGACCGGCGAAAAGGTAAGATTTACGCGCATCAACCTGGAAACGATGAAAGACCGGTACAACCAACGATACAGCCGTTTGAGCGGGAAGCGAAATCTCCATAGGTGGTTCTTTCAGAATGAGGAAGAGCCGTCCATGATCGAATGGATCCGAAAAAACAGGCGGCCGATGGCGGTCGATGAATTGAATTATTTTGGGAAGCTGAAGTCCAACATCCTTTCCGAGGCCGGTTCGGACACCGCCGCTATCCTCATGGATTACTACGGGCAAGCTGCCGCCATACTGCAGGACTGAACAGAAGCATATTGCCGCATAAGGAAGTTTACTGTTCAGTAGTTCTTAAACCATGATGAGGTTGCTGTATTTCAAACGGCAATAATTGTTATTCACAGTCCTAAACGGACATTTCTGAGAAATAGGAGGTGGTTATGAAACGGTTTTTTCGGACACTTCTGGCAGTAGCCGTGGTGGCATTTTCGTTGGCATCGGCGGCTTGGGGTGAAGTAAACGTGAATGTGAATGTCAGCGTACCAGGGCCACGGATTGTGTTCTCCAGTCCTCCAGACTTCATCATGCCACCGTCCCTCGGGTTTTATGTGGCGGTTGGCACCCCCTATGATCTCTATCGGGTAAATAAAAACTACTATATCTTTCACGATAACGCTTGGTACCGGGGAAAATATTACAATGGACCGTGGCGGGCAGTGAATCACCAACAACTCCCCCAAAGTCTGCGTCGTCACAATCACGAACAGATCCGGGCAATCAGGGATGAAGAGCACCGGCACTATCGTGACAATCGTGATAGTTACCGGGGTAAACATTTCAAACCGGACAAGGCGTGGAAAGAGGAGCGTAAAGCAGACAAAAAGCAGGCCAAACACGACAAAAAGCAGTGGAAAGAAGAGCGCCGAGACGATCGCGGACACTCGAAAGATGATCGCCGTGGTGACCGGGAAGAAAAGAAGCAAGGGGGGCATGGGCGTGGGAATTAGCTCTTGGCCGGAATTTTCGCCGGACACTCATTTCCATTCTACTCTGAGCCCAACTAATTATGGGATGCCAACATTCAGTCATACATATTCGGGGGACAGCATACATAACAATCCTGAATTACCCAGTGCTTAAAAGATAATTAAGCGTTGAGTCCCCTGAATTTGGGGATTGTGCCTATTTGGGCGAGGAAAGGGCATTCCACCCTGTCGGCGAACAGGAGAAAATAAAGTTCATCCGGTTGATGCGTACTCCTTGAAGTCAAGCATGAGGTAATTTTGACAGGCATCAATCCTTTCTAACTATAATCTATTTATTTGATCAGTGTCAGAAAATAATCATTTAAATACTATGAAATTTAACATACCGGCAACTATATGTAATAATTAAGTATATATTCTATTGACATATTTTTATAATTTGCTACAATGTTAGGTAACATTAAACCTCGCACCTGCTGATATCAGTAGGGGGCGGGGTTTTTGTGTTTTTGGCTATTCTATAATTTAGCAATCATCAGTAATCCATACATATTATTATTTGTTATTGTCTGAGGTGATATTCTTTAGAGAATCGTGACCATAGAAGCATCATATTACATGAGGACAATTTTCTTTCCCTGCAAGCTGAGGGGATAATAGTGATTCAAAGGCTATGACAAATGAGAACAAAAAAATCATTGAGTATCGTAGTATTATTTATTCTCTCAGGATTGATGCTGTCTTGTTTGTGTGTGACGGAGGCCCTTTGTGTAGACTGGGCTTTGTTTTCAACATTCAAAAATGGGGATCTTCTTTATTATGACAGAGATAGCATTGACAACAATTCAACAAACGGTGTGAAGGTATGGACAAAATTGGAATATAGCAATAGAGGACTAGAGGAACACATAAAATCTATAATAGAAGAAGGCAGTTCAAAAGGTGAAATAATAAAAAGAGGTTACGATAGATTACATTACACAATTATTGTATGGAAAATGAGATGCAATGTTGATAAGTCTTGTTTATTGGGTTTTACCGATTATGATAAGGATGAAAAAATAGTGATGTCGCACAATACAGCAATAGAATCCTGTGATTCCATAACGCCCAGAGCACCTGAAATTCATTTGATATTCGAGATGCTTTGCAATAAACAAACAGCGGTGAAGTAATGATCGATTGATTGCAGTGCAAGGGGGTGACAAGATGCTTGATCATAAAGATTATGAAGAATATCTTATCCGTTTATACTTCGGCAATAGTGATGATTTACTGGGTGCTTGCATCAATCGTGCTTATCGTGACTTTAATCGGACGATCCACGGAATTGATCGGTTTGAGACCAAAGATCAATTATATCAGGAGACTTCAGGTTATCTAAAGAAGTCTTTTTCCGATATACAGACAGGTTGTGTCTGCATCGCAGAACAGGAAGAATTCGACCGTTGGCATCAATCAATCTGTTCAGATCTTTCACGGTATTACAACAAGCATGGGTATAGTTCCTTTACAGTTGGTCAAGCTCAAAAATGGATCAACATGACTTTCAAGTATATCTTTACGATGAGAGAGGATCAAGTACCTGGGTTTGATAATCTTTATCGGTTCTGCCATATACCTCTCGACAATATCATATTGCAGAAATTAGTGGTTGTGATAACCGAAAATTGATCAGAAGAAGGGGGTAGTGATAACCGAACATTGACCACCCGGAGCCGTTGTCTTCCTGCTAAAGTGGTTTAGGATTTACCGACCATTTGTGGAGGAGGAGGAGAAGGAGTGCTCAAGA
>JAPLJS010000121.1 GCA_026388545.1 Deltaproteobacteria bacterium | reverse complement strand
AATAAAATTATTTTGGAGGCTACCGGATACCCATTGAGATGTCAAATGGAAAGTGCGCCATCAGATACTGTTTACCATTTGAAATCTTGTATGTCCGTGAAAATACCCCAATGCTACATTTCAGGAAGACATGCACTTTTTTCTTGAACGGAAAAATAAACAGTTCAGCCTTGCATGTTTGAACCTGTAATAAATGATCTGGTCAGAATGTCGATCAGAACATCCTTCAGACCAGCACAATCCTTTTGACAACATCCCTGAAGAACTCCTTCGACCAAACTTGCAGAGCATCTTGGTTCTTCACGAAAGGTTCCACTTCCTTCTTGACCTGATTTATATCCAGTTTATCAATTGCGTTTGATGTCAGTAAGAAGAATTTCTCCTTGGTCAGGTGGTCCCCTTCCTTCATGTGTCTGCTCTGAATCATCCTCTGTTCGAGGTGGTCGAGATGTAGTTGCGGGTGATGCGCGGCGTACCAGACGAGGTCATACCAATCACGACCCTTAACCCGGCTCTTCCAGCGCCTGCAGAGAACAGCATGCATCTTGCCGGCAAATAGGTCAGAAAGGACAAAGGTCTTAACCGAAAATGGGATCGGCTGAAGGAGAAACTTGTTTTCAGTGTCAAACCCCATTGGCGGGTCAGTATCGACCTCGATTCTAATTTTCATGACCTGCCCACGGGGGATCTGCCTGGCAATATCTTCGGCTGTTTCTATGACTAACAGGTGCTTCAGTGTGTCAGCTTTCAGAAAAGCTGACTGCACTGGGCTTTCTGCATTCTTCTTTCTGATCGTCACACTTGCCTCGAACCCAAACGACCGGACCTCGCGCTCCAGAGCACTTATATATCGTGAAATATCGAAATCAGGCATTGGCTTGAGCAGCGAAAAATCCAGATCTTCCGAATATCGGTCGATCCCGTAAAGAATTCTGAGAGCCGTGCCTCCGTAAAATGCGGCCTTCTCGAAGAACTTGCTCCTCCAGAGGCCGAGCAGTGCAATCTCCTGCAGGATTTCCCGAAGGGCCCTCACATAGTCCTCCACACTTCTCCTCTCATACCGGTCGAGCATGCGGGCAATCACTTCATTCATTGTTCTTCCTCCCACCCAACTTACGAAGCAGATCGCTTAGCAGCCGTATCTTCCGGGACCGGTAACGATCTGCGATCAGAGAGAGCATGTCGGCGTTTAGCTTTTCCAGCCTTTCGGGATCAATCCGCAGGTTGTCCAGCAGATATGCCCTCATTTCCGTCTGGGTTCGAACAGCCGTCCCCCGGTCATCATGGATCTTGTCGGACAGAGCCTTTTCCGGGACTGCAATCAAGAATGTGCGCCCCCCCTCGAGTACCACTTGATCAATGCCGATCTGATAGGCATTCATGGAAATACCACGGTAAATGAAAAGACCGATGGGGGTGGAAAAACGCCTGCCCCGGCTGCAGGTTACCGACGTCACCGCCTCAACGCGTTCCGGAATCAGGCCATAGTAATGCAAGGCATAATCGAGGGATATGTAAGAAGGCCCGTAGATCATGTTTGCCAAGACCTCTCTGGAAAAGGGTTGCCGTCTGTATCTCTCTCCAAAAACATAGATACCCTTCTTTATACGTATAATAGCGCCCTGCCTCAGCAAATCCGTGATCTTATCACGTGGTCGGTCATATTCCCAAAGGCTGTTCAGAAGGGCTTGATAGTCAAATTCTTCACTTGTTATCTTGCTTCGTAGTTCTTCAAACATTTCCGTTGCCTTTGACTCTTTCGATCATCCTGGTTGAACACTTATAGCATAATTCAGCACAGTATGTCGACAATTATTCGACATACTGTGTTCATATTGACAGCCGGCATGGCAATCTTGTAATGGCTTTTGATATAAAATTTTGATTTATCTTTTTCAAGATACCATCTTATAGTTCAATCTATTTGATTAAAACAAAATCTGCCTATCCGGATCATATGGCTGATGATGGAGGAAATATGAAGGTAGAAGAGATATCAAGAATAATAAGTGAGCATTGTCCTGTAAATAGTGATGCTTTCCAAGATGTATGGCTTCATCTCCTTGAAACTGAACCGGACGACATGCATCAGTTATATCGATCCATAAGAAAGGCCAAGAATAAAAAAATAACAGAATATTTCCGCAATAAAAAGGAAATCAGCCAATTTGATGAACACGGTGAAAATATATTAGACAGGTATAAAATCCCGACAGAATTCGAGCATAACAATGAATCGGACACATCTATCGCGAAGGATTTTTATAAGCAAATTGCGATTTATTTTTTAAAAGAATTTCTCTTAGAGAAACAAAAGAATTGGGAACTTCGTAAAAAATTAGGCGATAAAAAGCTTGAAAATTCTCATAAATGGCGAGAGCTACGCCAGGATCAGCTGAATAAAAAATATGAGATGTTTGTGGAGAAAAAAAAGAGATGGGAGTTTCGTAAAGAAGTAATTAATAAAAAGCTGGAAATTTCCCGCAAATGGCAGGAGCTACGCAAGGAGCAGTTGAATAAGAAATATGAACTGCGCAAAAGAAGATTAGATTTAGAAGCATGTAAATCGGAAGAAAACCGACAAAGGGCAAAATCATTAGAAAATACACTACATAACCGTCTCGAAGAAATTGAAAATTCTCTCAAATTACAGCAGATCAATATTTTAAGTACAGTTGCCAAAGCTATGTTTCATATAATTGATTTATCAAAACCTTATAAATATGTTTATAAGATGTTCGGGCACACCCATTACATTGCAAAGGTCACAGATGATAATCTCTATCTCTTGTGCAAGAAAGAAACCCCCATCCCTATTGATAATAGACATAACCTACCATCTAAAGGGTGGCCATCCTGTAAAGCATGCAACCGAGCTACAGCAAAATAGGTGTATCAACTGGATAACCAGATGATGAAATAAAACGTTAAATAGCAGATGCGAACCATTCAGAACGCAATGACTAAGTACTGCGGTTCATAAATTCGGTTACGTATTTTGCGAAGCCGGATCGCCAATACTTGGTGGATCTGTTTTAAATGAAACGTCACAGTAAATATTAAATGCAGCACTTAGACAATCTATAATTGACATTGTTAATCTATTTCATGAAAACGAGTTTTTAATATCTCCTCCTGCCTCATCCGGCAGAAGACATGTAACAATCGCAGCATTGTGATAAATTTGTGATAGAATCAACGGTAAAAGACAGAAATAGATAGAATTAACAGGAATAGATAGAAATCGCTTTTCACATGTGTTTCTAGTACTTTCGGAAAATCTGACCGGATATCAAGGGTTTAAAAATTAGCAAATTTTGGGCCGGATAAAACTCAAAATCCCCCGCCCGCAAGGGCATCCCGGTTCGACCCCGGGCTCCGGCACCAAAAATAATCAGGGTTTGCGGTAATTGATGCCGTGGACCCTTTTATTTTGGCGGGAAATGTCGTTATATGGCTTTCAAAGCCCCGTCACTCATCGGCTTGCCGACCTCATAGGTATCACATTACCCTCTGAAACAGGCCGAATGTAACCAAAATGTAACCGCTCGGATTGCAGTTCCTTGAATCTCTGGCGCTTTTGAGCTGCTTCCTTCAAATCATCCTGCGAAACGATGTTGTAACGGTCAAAAACACTCCGTGTCTTATGCCCTGAAATCTCCATAACGACACGTTCGGGTATGCCTGCCCTCACCATGTTGCGGATTGCACTCCGCCTCAGATCATGAAACAACAAATCAGGCTTCCCGATCTTGATACATGCAGAACCCCACGACTTCCGGAAATCCAAAATCTGATGTCCTTCCCCCAGCCGTCTGGATCAACAAACCGGCGTTACCAAATAGCGAACCGGCGCTACACTAAATTGTTGCCGGAGGTGTCTCATTTTCATTGACAAGTTCCGATCGGTCAGGACAATAAACAATTAACCAGCTAATTCTCATTTTTTTTGCTGCTTGCAAATTGGACATGAAACTATTTCTTGCTTCACTTTTGTCATATAATTCTTAGCCAATTTGTTGCCATTTTTCTATATTTTCGTCGCTAAGAGGCCCTTCGCACAGGTATATCCATTCATTTAACGTTTGATGCCAATGCCTTTTTCTTAAAGGCATTTGTAGCTGATTTTTCTCCATCTGTTCAATGATGTCCAGTAAGCCATTCCCTGCAGCTTCTCTTTTTACGACTCTCCATAATTCTTGTGTTGACTCCAGATCTTTCTTTTCAAACCTTTTCGTTAATATTGTATAATTGATAAATGATCGTATCATTAGTGCTTTGCCAATGGAGCGAAGCTTGGAATCAGTATCTTTAAGAAGCCACTCATTAAAATTCTCTATCAGATTTTCCGTATCTGCGATCTTTTTAATTTGATAATCCGGCAATAAAGTAAGCACAAAGAAAGCAATTTCAGCTCTAATCTCAATCGGCACTTTTGATAACCATTCAGCTATAGTCTTTATTGGGTTCATAATGCCACCTTTGTTTATATAATGGTGTGCGTTTTGTTGATGCCATACTTATTTAATCACCATGCCATATTTCCACTTAAAAGGACAAAACACCTCCAAAGCATGGCATGAGGCGAGAGTTTATAGAAAAGGAATTGTGGACTATTTAAGATACCCTCAGTCTTTCTATTAATGGGGGCCGCCTCATTAATCATTGTCCCCTCTCTTGCCTCTTCCTCTAAACTTATCCTCTTTCCACGGAAAGCACCATTTGCGTTTGAATGACGATAGCGCATAGCTTACCGTTCTCGGACTTTACGAGCGTTTGCCATACCATAGTGGTCTTGCCACGATGCAATGCAGTGCACTCACCGATGATGCGCGTGCCAACGGATACGGCGCCGAGGAAGTTGGTCTTAGATTCGATGGTGGTCGTGCGTGAGCCCTTCGGGAGGTTGACAAACGTTGCAACACCGCCAAGCGTGTCGGCGAAAGCCATAAGTGCGCCGCCGTGAAGAATCTCTCCGACGGTACATAGATCGGGACGAACCTCCATCGACGCAACGACTCGTTCAGGGTTGACTTCAGTTAGCTGCATTCCCATTAAGCCGGGAAATAGCGGCTTGATCACTTCTTGAATGAACGCCATGGTGCTCATGTCTGGTCTCCTCTCCCAACTAAGAATCTCAAGACTTTGGTTGGGAAATGATTTAAAGATCGTTCTTTATACATTACACATTTTCCAAATTTCATCAAATGGAAACTACTGAAAGGAAGTGTTGAAAGGGGTGTATATTTTATTCACCTATGGTACAATAATGTATATTGGCCTTTCAATTCGTGTGTTATAATACATTTTGACGGTCACAAGGGGTCCTATTTATTTACATAACGCGTTCTCAGCAGACAGACAAATCAAAAGGAGGGGAATGTATGGAGATTATTAAAGGTTTTCCGGCAACATCACAGGATGATTATCAGCTTAACATGATAAACCTTATCAAGCATGGTGCAAGAAATTTCGGCAAACAGCAAATAGTTACGAGAAAAGCGGATGGCAGCATGCATCGCTATACCTACCAGGACGCATATGCAAGAATCAAAAGGCTTGCCAACGCCCTGTATGATCTTGGGGTAAAGATAGGTGATCGTGTCGGGGTGCTCGAATGGAACACCTACAGATACTATGAAATGGATTTCGGCATTCCGGGCTCGGGGGCGGTCCTTCTCCAGATGAACCTGAGATTATCACCTCCGGAACTGAGTTTTGTGGTTAATCATGCAGGGGCAAGATTTATCTTTGTTGACGAGACGCTGATCCCGATAGCGGAAGCCATTGCCCCTCTGTGTAAAACGGTGAAAGGCTGGGTTATTTTAACGGGCAAGAAACTTAGTGATGTCACAACGAAGCTAAGTCCGGTTTACAGTTACGAAGAAATACTCGCGGCAGCCAAAGAAGATATTGAATGGCCGAATCTTGATGAAAAATCGGCTTATGCTGCCTGTTATACCACGGGGACAACAGGGAACCCCAAAGGTGTCTATTATTCCCATCGAAATGTTTATCTCCATTCGGCAGCAATCGCTTTAAGTGCGGAGTTATCATACCGGGATTGCTTCTTCCAGATCGTTCCCATGTTTCATGCCATGGGCTGGGGCACGCCTCAGGCGGCTACCATGGCGGGATCAAAGCTTCTGCTCCCCGGAAGGTATGCCGCAACCGATTTGGGTCCTCTTGTCGAGATCATGGTAAGTGAAAAAGTAACGGTGGGAGACGGCGCTCCCGCCATCTTCATGCCGATGCTTGAATATATAAGGAAAATGGACGTTAAACCCGATTTTAGAGGGGCTCGTTTCCTCTCCGGCGCAACGGAGCCCCCCGTGTCATTGATGAAAGGTTTATATGACTTAACCGGCGCAGAGATTATCCATGCCTATGGCGCTACCGAAACCACTCCCCTGGTTACCATCAATCGCCTTAAACCCTGGCTGGAAGAAACATACTCGGAGGAACAACGGTGGGACCTTAAGCGCAAACAGGGTTATGCCGTCGTTGGGCTCGATGTGAAAATAGCGGATCCATCGGGAAAAGAACTTCCCTGGGATGGAAAGGCTTCGGGGGAGATACTTGTTCGGGGTCCCTGGATTGCGGCGAAATATTACAACGCTCCCGGATCGGAAATCCAGTTTACCGCAGACGGCTACTGGAAAAGCGGAGATGCGGGCACGATCGACGAAGAAGGGTACGTAAAGATCACCGACAGGGTGAAAGACCTCATCAAGAGCGGCGGCGAATGGATTTCTTCCGTAGATATGGAAAATGAACTCGTTTCCCACCCGGCCGTTCTCGATGCCGCTGTGACCGGCGTCAGCCATCCGAAATGGGAGGAGAGGCCCATCGCCCTGGTGGTGCTGAGACCGGAGCAGAAAGGAAAAGTATCGAAAGAGGACATTCTTGCACATCTCGGCAGCAGGAAATTCGCTGTTTTTCTTGAACATGTCTGAGCCGCCTCATCTTCCGGTGAGGCGGCTCTTTTTATTTCTAACCGAACAATTTTCTCTTTTCCTGAGCCGCGGAAACGAGATACGGCGCAGCCTTGAAACGTGACCCCCATTTTGTTTCGAGCTTCCCCAGGGTTTCCACAACACTATCAACCCCAATCTCATCGATGGCATGAAGGGGGCCGCCCCTGAACGGGGGAAATCCGATGCCGAAGATCATGCCCATCTCCGCATCCACGGTATTTGTCACAATATTTTCACCCATACAGAATCCAACTTCATTGAGCAGGTACATGACGATCCTATCCAGAATCTCTTCTCTTGTTAATTTCCTGTCCACCCGTGACGTGAACAATGGATAAACTGTCTCGTCAACCCCCTTTTTCCTGCCTTCCTCGTAGACATAGAAGCCCCTGCCGTTTTTCCTTCCCAACCTCCCGCCCGCAACGGTAACTTTCGTGAGGTCATCGGAGAATCTTTCAGGATACGCCTGCTTCATGATTGTCGTCACATGGGCGCCCACATCATGACCGACCTCATCGAGAAGAGTAATAGGCCCCACAGGAAATCCGTACTCCACAATTACTTCATCGATGGTTTTCGCATCGGCGCCGTCATTCAAGCATCTAAGGGCCTCCACGAGGTAAGCTCCCACAGCGCGAGTTGTGTAAAAACCGTAACAGTCGTTAACGACAATGGGAAGTTTTTTTGTGGCATGGGCAACGGCTACAGCGGTCACAACCGTATTTTCCGATGTCTTCGCACCCCTGATAATCTCAAGGAGCGGCATCCGGTTGACCGGTGAAAAATAGTGCATCCCGAGGAAACATTCCGGCCTCTCCGAGGATTTCGCGAGTTCCGTAATGGCCAGTGACGACGTGTTGGATGCAAAGACGCAGTGTTTCGGTATATATTTTTCCACCTCTTTGATGGTTTTTTGTTTGAGCTCCATATCCTCAAAAACAGCCTCAATAACCATGTCGACATCACGGAAATCGTCATAGTGCAAGGTTGCCTGGAGAAGCGATAGTATCTCCTCCGCTTTCGATTCGGCCATCCTCCCCTTCTCCACATCTTGATTCAGGATTCCCCGTATGTACTGAACCCCCCGTTTCAATGCTTCATCGCTCACGTCTTTCATGACGGCCTTCTTGCCGGAAGCTATAATACTATGAGCAATTCCCGATCCCATAAGCCCCGCGCCAAGGACGCCGACTTTTTTCACGTCCGCCGGTTTGATGGACCGGTCGGAAGACCCATAGACTTTGGTCATGGCATTCTGCATAAGGAAAAGATCAACAAGGCTCCTTGCTTCAGGACTGCACAGGACTTCGGCAAAGACGGCCTGCTCAGCCTGGAGGCCCGCTCTGAATCCTTTCTCCGCGCCCTGTTCCACGGCATCGATAATCTTCATGGGCGCGCGTACATGACCTTTCGTCTGTTTCAACGTCATCTGGCGTGCAACCTCGAAGATTTTTTTCCTCGTCTCCGGATTTTTCTCGTCCCCCGTAATGCCGTAACGGTAATCATCGGCAAACCAGGGTCTCCTGTAATCGGCCCCGGAGTTTATTTTTTCCATGAGAAATTTTTTCGCGTCATCGGCAAATCCCTGGGCAGGCAGAACGGCATCAATTACCCCCAGTTTTAACGCCTCGTCCGGTTTGAGGGATTTCCCTGCACAGGCAAGCGTGAGGGCGCTCTGAATGCCGACAAGTGCCGGGAGCCTCTGGGTTCCCCCACCGCCGGGCAGCACGCCTAACTTGACCTCGGGAAGTCCGATCTGAACCGACTTGTGCTCCATGGCAACCCGCCACCTGCACGCCATGGCCAGCTCCAATCCCCCGCCAAGACAAACGCCGTTAATCGCCGCCGCCGTATGCATCTTCAAATCCTCAAGGCGATTAAAGGGCACGTGCGCCTCTTTCGCAAAGGCCGCGCAATCATCGGGGGTTTTCAATGCCTTCAGCCATTTGATATCGGCGCCCGCGACAAAGACCCCCGGTTTTGCGCTTTCCAGGATAAGCCCCTTAATCCGGCTGTCCTTTTCGATCTGTCCCATGATTTCAAGAAATTCTTCTACAAACAGTGCCGACAGGGTATTGACTCTTTCATCGGGATTATCAAGAATCAGATGGGCGATACCGTCTTCATCCAGTTTCAATTGCATCAGTTTTGCCATGTTGTTCTCCTTATAAAATCCCCCCTTACCCCCCTTTATGAAAGGGGGGAAGTTGTTATGTGTAAATAATTTTTAAAGCTCCATCATTCTCCCAACGATCACTTTCATGACTTCCGTCGTACCCGCGAATATCGGGATTACCCGTACATCCCTTGCAAACCGGCAGATCGGGTATTCCTCCATATATCCGTAGCCTCCGTGCAGCTGGACACAGTGGTAGGCCACCCGGTTCGCCATTTCAGGAATCCACGCCTTCGCCATGGAGACTCTCATCACAATATCTTTTCCCGCAATGTAGTCTTCGATAAGAGCATCGAGAAAAGTCCTTCCCAACTCTATTTCCGTTGCCATCTCTACAATCTTAAAAGTATTATGCTGAAACGAACTGATGGGCTTCCCGAAAACCATCCTTTCTTTCGAGTATTTAATCGTCATCTGAAGCATGGCTTCCGCCATGGATTGAGCCATGATCGATGCGATGAGCCTTTCGCCCTGCAATTTCTGCATAAGAAAAGTGAAACCCTGGCCTTCTTTCCCCAGAAGATTCGAGGCAGGAACCCTGCAATCCACAAAACTGAGCTCTGCCGTATCCTGGCTGTGCATCCCCATTTTTTCGAGATTACGGCCTTTTTCAAAACCGGGGGTTCCGTCTTCGACACAGATCAGGCTTACGCCCTTGTAAGGGGGGGTTGCCTTTGTGTC
>JAPLJS010000120.1 GCA_026388545.1 Deltaproteobacteria bacterium | reverse complement strand
GGCAAGGGCCGCTTCGTCTTCATGCGCCCATTCGGAATCGCGCTTTTCTCCGTCTTCTACATATATATTCAACCGGCCCATTTGCTGAAGACGGCAGACATCGCCAGCGGTAATCGTCTGTCCACGGTGGAAGGCAGCCCCTTTTTCCTTTTCCAGGATGATGCGGGTCATATCATGCAGAATTCGGCGGCCCACAGCCTTTTCAATGGGCACCAAAGTGAGTTTGGGCTTGCCTCCCTTTTTTACCTTGCCATGATCATCTGTCTTTAAATATACCACTTCACCACGGCATGCCTTGCATAGGCCCTGGGACATCGCACGATATGCCTCGCCGCAGGCAGGGCAGATAGCGATAATATCCTTGTGTTTTTTGTCCTGATGGTCAAATCGTACTTCTACCTCTTCCATTCCCAGAATAGTCGTCTGCGCTTCACCGATCTCTTCCAGCAGGGCATTTGTATCCTGTTGATCCTTTGGCTTCAGCTTCAGGAACCAGTTCTTGATGTTCGGCCACTCATCCAGCTTGCAGACATCAAGATACACCCGCACGCCCTTTCCTCCATATTTTTCATAGAGGGTCAGGGCATACCTTCCCAGGTCAAGGATTTTTAACCATCCGTTGCCTATCGTGCAGGGTGTAAGCAGTTGTACGGCGTCGGGCAGGCAGGCCCTTGTTTCACAGACAGCGTCGAAAAAGTCTCCTTCCGGAAGGTGGTTCAATGCATGATCGACCATGTAACCGCCGATCATGAGACCCGGAGCAACGTAGCCATGGAAAGATTTAACAAGATTTTTATACTCTTCTACTGTGTATGGACCAATATTCATAAACTGGATACCTCGAGATTATCGTTATACGTATCGTTCTGTCCCCAGATATCTTCGATGCCGTCACGGCGCCTGAAGGAGAGGTCCTTGAGGCGAAACTGTAATGTCCACCGGGGAACGATCCTGCCTTGAACAATGGGCATAAGTTCATCGCCCATCTGGGTTGCCTCCGATATATCATGGGTGACATGGATTATAGGGATGCAAAGCTCCCCCTTCAATTGCTTGATCTCCATCCGGAGATTCTTGCGGGTGACTGCGTCCAGGGCTGAAAACGGTTCATCCAGGAGGAGGACACGGGGCCCGCGGGCCAGGTTCTGACAGATAGCGCAACGCTGGCGCTCTCCCCCGGAGATCATGGCAACCTTTCTGTTTTTAAGATGCCATATACCGAAGCGCTTCATCAGCTCTTCCACGCAGATTTCGTTCCGCGCGGCAAAGGCGACGTTTTTTTGAACATTAAGATGCGGGAACAGGGGATAATCCTGAAACACATATCCCAGTTGGCGTTTCTGCGGGGGTACGAAAATGCCCCTTTCTGTGTCGAGCCAGGTCTCGCCGTCAAAGGTAATGGTTCCTTCATCCGGTTTATCCAGGCCGGCGAGCATCCTGATGATGGTCGTCTTGCCGGCGCCGGATGGCCCGATGAGCACTAAAAGTTTATCCGATGAACAGGAGAAGGCGACATTCAGTTCAAACGACGGGAGCCGTTTTTTGACCGATATTTTCAGTTCCATACTCTACTCCTCCGGGTAATCAAATTGAGAAGGAGAAGAAAGGAATAACCGATCGGAATCAAAACCAGGCACATCAACCCGGCCTCCCTGTACGCGAGGGACTCAACCGCTTCATAGATGGCAATGGATATCACTTTCGTTTCTCCAGGGATACTGCCGCCTACCATAAGGAGCACGCCGAAGGCGCCGATGCTGTGGATAAAGACGAGAATGGCCGCCGCCGCAACCCCGCTTACGCTATTGGGGATAATGACCCGGAGAAACGTGGACAGAGGGGAAAGCCCGAGAACATATGCGCTTTCCAGCATGCTGCGATCGATCTTCTCGAAGGCGGCTTTCATGGGCTGAATGGCGAAAGGAAAACTGGACACGATGGAAGCGATGACAATCCCCGCAAAGGTAAATACGAGCGACGAACCCGTTACGGCCTCCCAGCTCCGCCCCATCCACCCATTCGGCCCCATGACGACCAGAAGGTAAAATCCCAGAACTGTCGGCGGCAAGGCGAGCGGCAGGTTTATCAATGCCTCCAGAAATGCTTTGCCTGCAAAGCGTCGATAGGCGAAGGTATAGGCAATGGGCGCCGCAAGGATAATCAGGAAAAATGTGCTCACAAAAGCCAGTTTCCCGGAGAGGTACAGGGGGGTGAAGTCTATGTTACTTATATCCATATTTTCTCTTCACCGCTAACGCTTCCGGAGAAAGGAGAAACTCCGCAAGCTGCTTGGCTGTGCCTATATATTTGCTCCTTTTGAGCACACAGGCGGATTGTACTATGGGCGGCGCTTCCGCTATCGCCAGGTAACAGCCGCGTTTTCCCTGATCGGAGAGCGCCGAAGAAAGTGCGCAGAATCCTGCGTCCACACTCCTTGTGAAGGCGTACTGAAAGGCCTGGCCAATGTTCTGGGCAAAGACAAACTTTTTTTCAAGCGGAAGCCACAGGCCGGCCTGTTTCAACGCCGCCATGGCCGCAGTTCCATAGGGCGCCGTCTCAACATTGGCAATGGCAATTCTCTTTACGGTCGGCGCCTGAACCGCGCGCTGCCATGAACTGCCCTGACAGCGCTCGCTTTGCATTGTCCACAGGACCACCTGCCCACTCCCATATATGAAGGGCTTTTCCGCCAGGCCTTCCTTATAAAGTTTTTCTGGTCTTTCTTTATCTGCCGAAAGAAAAAGATCATAGGGAGCGCCCTGAACGATCTGGCCGTAAAAATGGCCGGACGACATATACGTGGCGTTTATCCTGGTATTTGTTTTTTTCTCGAAAACACCTGCGATTTCCTGAAAAGGCTGCATGAAGTTCGTTGCAACGGCAACATTCAGCGACTCGGCGGCCGTAGCAGGAATGGAATAGGCTAACAGGAAAAGGGCGAGGAGAAAATATATGTAACGTCTCATTATGACACCTCTTTGTGCTACGTTTAACATAATTAAAGACAAAAAAAGGAGGGAACCCGGATAGGCTGATCCTTATTCCCTTGATCCAAAATATTCAATGATTTTAACTATTATTGATCATTGCCGAGGTACTGGCTTGGCGACCCATTTATGTCATTTATGGCATAATGTCAAGAAAAATATGTCATATTTGACATAATATAAATACATCTCAATATGAGGGATTATTACGAAAATAGATTCCATATATTCCCCCTTTAGAAAAGGGGGGTAAGGGGGATTTGATAATCACGTGGAAAATCACCTTGTATCCCCTTTTGCAAAGGGGGACGTATAAAGTAGTCTCTCCATCTAGTGAACTGTCAGAAAATTGATCAACCGCCTGCGGTTTGCGGAAAAGCCGTATTGGTGTAAAGATATTCCATCTTTTCCTTATGCTTTAACTCTTCACTCGCCATTTTGGTCAAAAGCTCTTTAACATCACCCACGGGATAGCTATCCGCCAGGCTTTTGTAAAAAGTATATGCGTTGAGTTCTCTGTTGGCGGCAATGAGGTAGACTTCCGAGCTTTTTATGTTCTTTTTAATATCGGGCTTCTCGATATGCTCAACGATTTTGAAATCAACTGGTGTTTCCAGCTTCAATACTTCGGAACAAAAACGGCCTTCCTGGCAGGTTGTCAGAAACTCCTTGTGTTTGGCTTCTTCCTGGGCGATGTACTTCAGGGTACTCTTCGCCTCCTTATCTTCTACCAGATTGGAGAGGTTCATATAAAAATCATATGCCTCTTGTTCCTTATCAATGGTCAGATTAATTACTGAACTTAGTGTATTTCCCATTTCTCCATTCCTCCCATACAAATCTTAGTACGAAAATAGCCCCCCACCCATCCCTCCCCCTCGATGGGGGAGGGATGGGTGGGGGTGATCCCCGCTTATAACTTGCGGGGACATGTTTTCATGCCTCGTAGCGCCCCACGAGGCATGAGAGGTTATAACAAAAAATAATGCTGTTATGCCTTTTCTGCTTTCGGTGCCGGTCTCTTGTAGCTGAGCGCAATAATGAAACCGACAATCAGAAGCGCTGCGGCAACATACACAGCAATTCCCTTAATCTGAGCGAATACCAGCGGCCCGACAATACCCGCAGCACCCCACGCGGTCAGCATGATCCCATAGACCTTGCCGATGTAGCCGGGTCCGAAGGAGTCCGCGGCAAATGCCGGCATCGTAGCAAAGCCGCCTCCGTAACAGGCCAGAAGATAGCACGCGGCGACGGTGAAGATCAACTGATTGTCTATCTGAGGCAGCAGCACGTAAAGAACGGCCTGGCTGATAAACATGATGATAAACACGTTCTTTCTTCCAATAGCATCGGATGTCCATGCCCATATGAGACGTCCCAGACCATTAAAGATGGACGCGTAGGCAAGGATCGATCCTCCTGCCAGGGCGAGCGCCGCTCCCGTGAGCAAAGGATCGCTTTTCTTGATGACATCCTGGGCCATGGGGGAGAGCTGTGAGATCAGTCCGAGTCCGGCGGAAATGTTCAGGAAGAGCATTGTCCAGAGCATCCACCACTGAGGAGTCTTCACGGCTTCATCGAAGGTAAATGATTGCGCTGCCGAGACGCCTGTCGCTTTAGGAGTAAAACCTGCCGGGAGCCAGCCTTTGGGCGGATTCTTGAA